>NZ_SSOH01000065.1:0-5663 GCF_029873155.1 Pseudomonas sp. BN515
GTCCGGGTACATGGCCTTGAGCGCCAGGCGCTTCTCGACGGGCATGGCCGCGCCGAAGCTCGCCTCGATGCTGTGGCGGGCACGCAGGCCCTCGATGCGCTCTTTCACGTCTTGCGGCAGCTTCTCGTAGGCCAGCGCCATGTTCGCCCACATGGTGTCGCCGCCCACTGGCGGGCACTCCACGCAGCGCAGCACGCAACCCATGGGCGGTGCATCGCGCCAGGTGGCGTCGGTGTGCCAGGCGTTCTCGTAGCGGTCGTTGGGCTGGTCCGGGTCCTTGTAGATGCGCACCAGGCCCGGATGCTCCGGGTCGCTGCCGGCCACCGGGTGGTCTTCCAGCTCGCCGAAGCGGCGGGCAAAGGCCACATGCTCGGCGCGGCGGATGTCCTGGTCGCGCAGGAACAGCACTTTGTGCTGGAGCAGGAGCTGGCGGATTTCGGCGAAGAGGCCGTCGTCGTAAGCCGCATCCGCGAGGTTCACGCCGATCAGCTCGGCCCCGATACTGCAAGTCAGTTGTTCTACGCGCATCTTGTTGTTCTCCTCTGGCGAAGTTTGTTCGGACGGGCGAGCTGCTGGGGAGCGGGGCCCTCAGCTCAGGCCGCGAGGAGAAATCTAGGGATGGAGAGGGGGGAGACGACCATTCATTTGGTGACAGGGTTTTCGCAGTTCATGTCAGGATCCCGGCCGCCGGTGCAGGATCTTGTGTGGCATTGATCTGTGTCAGTTTTTTGCGGGGGTATGCCCTCAAACCAGGGCGCACGTTGCAGGGCGAGCCGATTGCCTATGCTTTGAGCACCTGAAGGACGAGCCGGGAAGGAAGCTATGGCTACGGTGCTCATCGCCGACGCCACGCCGATCGTGCGTGGCGCGCTGCGCGACCTGTTGGAGGAGATGGGACACCAGGAGGTGCAGGAGGCTGCTGACGTACCCACTGCGCTGACGCTGGCGCGGGAATGGAAGCCGCAGCTGGTGATCCTGGAAATCGCGCTGCCTGGCTCTGGTGGCCTCGATCTGCTGCGCCGCTTGCGGGCGCGGGATGCCTCCCAGAAGGTGCTGGTGTATAGCCGCCAGAACGCTGCCCATTTCGCTCCGCTGTGCTTTCGGGCGGGCGCCAGTGGCTTCGTCAGCAAGCAGGAGGACATGGCGAATCTGCGCAAGGCGATCAGCGATGTGCTGGCGGGCCGGGGTCATTTCGCGCGCGAGCATATGGAACCTGGCGGCGGCAACGAGCTGGATTGCCTGACGCCGCGCGAGTCTGCCGTGCTGCAGTTGATCGCCGAAGGGAAGACCAATCTGCGCATCGCCGAAGAGCTGAGGATCAGTTTCAAGACCGTCAGCACCTACAAGGCGCACCTGCTGGAAAAGCTTCACGTCAGCTCGAATGTCGAACTGGCCGAAATCGCTCGCCGCAACGGCCTGGTGGCCGGCCAAGAGCCTTCGGTGGGCGCGGTGGCGGCAGAGACCCTTCCCGTGGAGCTTGGCCTGTTGCGCAGCCTGGTGGATGCCGCTCCCACGCCGATGTTCGTGCGAACGACAGAAGGGCGACTGCTGTTCTGCAATCAGAACTTCCTCGATTACTACCGCATTAGTGCTGACGAAGCCCTGGGCTCTGGATTTGCCGAGGCCCGCTGGTTTCCTCCGGCCGTGCGCAAGACGCTTCCCGAAGGCTTCGCCCGCGTCGTCCGGGAAGGCGCCCCGATGGCGATCACGACCCGCGTGGAAATATTCGGCGAGGCAAGGGTGATGCATTACTGGATGGTGCCGTACCGGGACAGCCAGGGGCAGGCGGCGGGCATTCTCGGAGGGCTGCAGGACGTCACCGACAGCGAAGGGCAGTTGATCACCCTGCGTGATCAATTGCTCGCCGCCGAGGCTCAGGCGCGGCGGCAGGCAGATTTCTACAGGGAATCGTTGCAGGAACTGGCAGGGTGGGTCGCCGCGTTGGAGTTGCATCCGGCTACTCCTGGCCTGTCCGCCCTGACCGAGCGCCTGGAGCGGTTGCGGCGCCTGTGCCAGTTCCAGGAAAAATCAGTCGTACCCGCTGATGAGCCCTGCGACTTGCCGGCACTCATTGGCCGTTGCCTGGTCGGGCACCCGGAAACCCTGTTCGGCGTCCAGCAGATCGATGCCAGTCGCGTATGGCTGGATACCGGTACGTTCGCCGAATGGATGGCGACCACGCTCGGCCTTTTCCGGGTCGATATCGACAGCCCGGTCCTGATACGTCTCGAAATGCGTGTCCGTGGACAGGGCCGGGTTCACGCGCGCCTGGAAATATCGGGTCGGGCCGCGCCGGAAAGCATCATCGATCTCAGCCATTGCCAGCATCTGGCTGAGCATCTGGAGGGGACATTCGTCCAGGGTCGCCATGAAGGAGGGCTGGAGATCGAGTTCAGCCTGGCACTGCCCCAGGCCGAGTCGGTGTGAGTGATTGAGGAATTACTCTGATGGGCACTACAGGAGGACTCTGAGTTCGCTCGCGAAGAGCGCTGCATAGCATGTGTGCAACTCGATACCTTTTCAGGAGTTGCCACCATGACTCGTTTCCCGACCCTCTCCGTCACCCGCCGCCCGGGCACACTTTCCGTGCTGGCCCTGGCACTGTTCCTTGCCACCGGAGCCGCTACGGCAGCGCCGGCCAGCGCGCCGAAACAGGCCGCTGCCACGCACCAGGCCAACCAACCCAGAGAAGTGATCCAGCCGCTGGTGCTGCTGGCCCACCAGCAGTTGCTGGAGGGTGATCTCGCTGCCGCCCAGGCTCTGCTCCGCCAGGCCGGTGCCCGAGGGCAGGGCGGTACTCGCGCGCTGGCCGAGCAAGCCTTCATCGAAGATGCCAGCGGTCGCCACATGCGTGCCCGGCAGTTCTATGACGCCCTCAAGGACAGCGACCAGGCGGAGGTCATTGCTGTTCCTGCAGCGGTGAACCTGGCCGAGCTCGGCCGCTTCGAATCCTCCCGCCAAGCTTTCGATCAACTGCAACAGCATTCTGCCAACGCGCAAGTAAAGGCCTACGCAGGTCTCTGGAAGCTCTGGCTGGCTGCGCGCACCGCCAGTGATGCCGGCGTGAAGCCGCAGACCATCAAGGCGCGGGTGCAGAAGCTGGCCCGAGCCATCAAGCCGGCCACCGCGCAACAGCGTTCATTGCAGGCCCTGTACCAGGGCAAGACCGACGCTAGCGCGGTGTTCGCCGAAATCGACGCCCTGCAAGCCCCCGACGCGGTGAAGCGCGACCTGCGCACAGAAGCCGGGCTCTTTGCCGGTGCCTACCTCGATTACGTCCGCAAGGACCACGCCGGTGCGCTGCGCACCTACCAGCGAGCCCTCCAGCAGTCCCGCCCCACCGCAATGGAGCGCCCGCTGCTGATCCAGACCAGCCGCGCCCTGCAGCTGTCCTCGCGCTGATCCATTTCCCCGGAATTCTTCACTACTCGCCCCAGGGTTGCCCCCTGGAAGGAGCCCCTCATGAACAGGATTTATCGTGTCGTCTGGTCCAAAGCCCAGCACTGCTGGTGCGTGGCCTCGGAATACGCCCGTAGCGTCCGCAAGAGTGGTCGCGCCCTTGCCGTGCTCGGCCTCGGTGCCTTGAGCGGCCTTTACGGTCTGGATTCACAGGCCGCCGCCGGCTCCGCCACGGAGCGGGCCATCGCCGGGAATCCCGGCCTGTACGTCAACGACAGCAACGACTCGGGCTGTGTGTTCGTTCACGACACCGGTGTCAGCGGTGACATGGGCTGGAAGTACGACGGCAACAACAGCAACTGCAAGCCCAACGACAAGGCGACCCAGACCGGCCGGGTGCTGTTCTACGGCACCGGTTCCCAGGCCGATGGCACCAACTCGCTGACCCTGGGCAACGAGCTTTACGTCAACGGTGGCCGGATCGGCCTGAACAACAAGATCGATGGCAGCAACTCGATGGCGATCGGCAACGTCGGCACCGACGCCTTGGGCAACCCCACCGGCACCCGTGCCACCGGTGTGGACTCGATCGCCGTCGGCAACAACGCCGTGGCCAGTCAGCAGAACGCGCTGGCACTGGGCACTGGCGCCCAGGTGCAGGTCCAGGATGGCGTCGCCATCGGTTCCGGTTCGATTGCCGGGACCCACGCCGGTGCACCCGGCTATGTCCCGGGCGGCGCAACTCAGTCTGAGGTCGATGCCATTGCCGCCACCAACAGCACGCTGGGCGCCGTGGCCATCGGCGACGCCTCCAGCGGCAAGTTCCGCCAGCTCACCGGCGTTGCCGCTGGCACCCAGGACAGCGATGCGGTGAACGTGGCCCAGCTCAAGGGAATGGTCGGCAGCGCTACCGCCGATGCTGTGATGTACGACGAGGGCAGCCATAACAGTGTGACCCTCGGCGGCGACACCTACGACAGCAGCACGCACCTCGGTGGTACCACCATCACCAACGTGGCCAATGGCGTGAACGACAGCGACGCGGTCAACGTTTCGCAGCTCAACGACCTGGCTAATTCCCCGATCACCTTTGTCGGCAATGCCGGCTCGGTGGAGAAGAAGCTGGGTGAAACCATCGCCATCCAGGGGGCTGCCAGCACGGCCGGCAACTATTCGGGCAACAACCTGCGGACCGAGGTGGATGGCGCCGGCAACCTGCAATTGCTGATGGCCGATGACCCCACGTTCAATTCGGTGACCACTGGCGATACCACGATCAACAGCTACGGCTTGACCCTCAATGGTGGCCCGAGCGTCACCTTCGACGGCATCGACGCCGGCGACCGGAAGATCATCCATGTCGCCCCGGGCGATATCAGTGCCAACTCTTCCGATGCGGTCAACGGATCGCAGCTGCATGCGACCAACCAGCAGGTGGAGCAGAACACCGCTGACATCAGCAACGTCACCAACAACATCAACAACCTCAACTACGGTTCGAGCGGCCCGGTACAGCGTACCGGCACGGATCAGCTGTCGTTGATTGCGTCGGGTGGCGATGCTTTGGCTCCGGGGAATACGCAGGTGCTGACCAACATGGCAGCCGGCATGGTCAGCCCGAACTCCGTCGATGCGGTGAACGGCTCGCAGCTGTATGGCCTGGCCAGTTCCACAGCCAACGTTATGGGGGGCGGTTCGACGGTCAATGCGGACGGTTCGATCACCGCTCCGACCTACCATGTCGACGGCATGACGGTGAACAATGTCGGCGATGCCATCACTCATATCGATGGTCGAGTAACGCAGAACACCGTCGATATCAGCGCTCTCCAGCAAGACGCGCTGCAGTGGAACGGTGCGCTGGGCGCTTACGATGCCAGTCATGGCTCGGGTGAGCCGCAAAAGATCACCAATGTCGCCGCAGGTGAGCTCAGTGACATCTCCTCCGACGCGGTCAATGGTTCGCAGCTGCATGCGACCAACCAGCAGGTGGATGCCAATACCACCCACATCACCAACCTCGATGGCCGCGTGACCAGCGTTGAAGGCGACGTCACCAACCTCAAGGGCGATGTGACCAACCTGGATGGACGCGTCACCCACATCTACGACACCGGCACCAAGTACTTCCACGCCAACTCCACCGGCACCGACTCGGTCGCCTCGGGCGCGGACTCAGTGGCCATCGGCATGGGCGCGGTCGCCAGCCATGACGGCAGCATCGCCTTGGGCGCCGGCTCCGTCGCGGACGGCAGCACCCTCGG
>NZ_SSOH01000066.1:0-8342 GCF_029873155.1 Pseudomonas sp. BN515
TTGGCGCGCAGGGCCTGCTCGAATTCGGCGGGAGTCATGGCGGTCTGGCTCATGCTCGGGGTCCTCGTAGGGTGCGCCGTGCGCACCTTGTTGGGTTCGTGGTGCGTTACAGCACGATGCTCATGCCATCCCAGGCCACTTCGATGCCGTGGCGGCCGAGTTCGGCGCGCTCGGCGGAGTCGACGTCGAGGATCGGGTTGGTGTTGTTGATGTGGATGAGCACCTTGCGCGGGCCGTCGATGCCATCCAGCACCTCGATCATTCCGCCCGGGCCGCTCTGCGGCAGGTGGCCCATCTCGCGGCCGAGCTTGTCGCCCACCTCGCAGTGGCGCATCTCGTCGTCACGCCAGAGCGTGCCGTCCACCAGCAGGCAGTCGGCGCGGCGCATCCAGTCGAGCAGGTGTTCATCCACCTGGCCGAGACCGGGGGCGTAGAACAGGCTGCCGCCGGTTTCCAGGTCCTCGATGAACAGGCCGATGTTGTCGCCCGGATGCGGGTTGCCCCGGTGCGGCGAATAGGGCGGCGCGCTGCTGCGCAGGGGAATGGCGGTGAAACGCAGGCCGGCGCAGGCGGGAATGGTGAACGACGGGCTGGCCAGGTCGATGGGCTGCCAGTCCAGGCCACCGTTCCAGTGCCGGAGCATGCTGAACAGCGGAAAGCCGCTGGTGAGGTCCTGGTGGACCATGTCGGTGCACCAGACCTGGTGCGGGCAGCCCTCGCGCAGGCTCAAGAGGCCGGTGACGTGGTCGATCTGGCTGTCCATCAGGATGATCGCGGCGATGCCGGTATCGCGCAGATGGCGCGCCGGCTGCAACGGCGGAAAGGCCTCGAGCTGGGCGCGGATATCCGGCGAGGCGTTGCACAGCACCCAGTCGATGCCGTTGGCGCTGAGGGCGATGGACGACTGGCTGCGCGGCTGGGCGCGGACCTTGCCGCTGCGTACGCCCCGGCAGTTGCGGCAATTGCAGTTCCACTGGGGGAAACCGCCGCCGGCGGCGGAGCCAAGAATCTGGATGTGCATATGAATTCAACCTGCCTCGAAGTGCTGCAGGAAAAAGGACCCCGGCGAACCGGGGTCAAGCAAAGGACGCTGCGCCAGTGGAGGCCAACGCAGCGTCGCGTGGAGCATCAGCGATTGGCGAAATACAGGGTGACTTCAAAGCCGATACGCAGGTCGGTGTAGCTGGGTTTGGTCCACATGGGGCAGGTCCTCTCTGTTGTTGTTACTCGGGCTGAAGCGAATGAACCTTCATTCGTTCCTGACAGGATCATGGTTTGTCTTTCGCGGCAGTGGACTGCTGTTCCTTCATATAGTCAGCGTACTCGCGGCTCATGACGTAGGCCTTGATCTTTTCGACCTCGTCCGCCGACAGAGTGTCCCCAAAGGAAGGCATGCCCAGGGGACGCAGCACGCCTTCGCGGACGATCTGCTGGAACAGGCTGCGGCGCGATTCGTCGGACTTGCGCAGGTCGGGCACCAGACCGCCGCTCATCGCCCCGACGCCGTGGCACACGGAGCAGTAGCTGCCGTACAGCTGCTGGCCCGCCTTCAGGTCGGCTTCGCTGGCGTGGACCGGCTGCGGAATGCGGGCGAGGGCGGCGACTTTTTTATCCGGAAGCGGCGGCAGGCTGGCCTTGCCGTCGAGCTTGAACACCAGCAGGCGGCTGACGTTGCCGACGCCCGGTGCCTTGGCTGCATCGCCACCGATCAGCGGCGCGACGCCACCCCAGCCGGCCATGATCGCGACGTACTGCTCACCCTTGTAGTTGTAGGTCATGGGCGCGGCGACGATGCCGGTCTGCGCGGCGAACGACCAGAGCTTCTCGCCCTTGTCGGCCGAGTAGGCCACCAGGTTGCCGGCTGCGGTGCCCTGGAACACCAGGTTGCCCGCCGTGCTCAGGGTGCCGCCGTTCCAGTAGTGCGGGTAGGGCACGCGCCAGGCTTCCTTCTGCTTCACCGGGTCCCAGGCGAGCAGCGCGCCGGATACCGCCTCGCGCGGGATTTCGGTGGCATCGGAGAAGCCGGCGCCGGTGTTGAAGCCCTTGCGGCGGACGAAGTCCTTGCCCTCGTTACGGTAGACGCCGGGGATTTCCTGGTAGGGGATGTAGACCAGCCCGGTCTGCGGGTTGTAGGACATCGAGTGCCAGCTGTGGGCGCCGAAGGGGCTCGGCCACATCACGATGGGCTCCTTCTCGTAGCGCACGCCCGGAGCCTCCACTGGACGGCCGGTGGCCAGGTCGACGCGCTCGGCCCAGGTCACCTTGCCGAATTTCTCGGCGGACAGGAGCTTGCCGGTCTCGCGGTCGAGAACATAGAAGAAGCCGTTCTTCGGCGCCTGCATGATCACCTTGCGCGGCTTGCCTTCGAGTTCGAGGGTCGCCAGGGTGAGCTGCTGGGTCGCGGTGAAGTCCCAGGTCTCGCCCGGGGTGGTCTGGTAATGCCAGGCCAGTTTGCCGGTATCCGGGTTCACCGCGAGGATCGACGACAGGTAGAGGTTGTCGCCGCCGCCGGGGCTGCGCAGTTCGCGGTTCCACGGCGAGCCGTTGCCCGTGCCGATGTAGAGCAGTTCCAGGTCCGGGTCATAGGCCATGCCGTCCCAGACGGTGCCGCCGCCACCGCCCTTCCAGTACTGGTCGCCTTTCCAGGTCTTGGCCGCTTCGGCCAGCTCCGGATGCTCATAGGGTTTGGCCGGGTCGCCGGGCACGGTGTAGAAGCGCCAGGCCATCTTGCCAGTCTCGGCGTCGTAGGCGGAGAAGTAGCCGCGCACACCATACTCCGCGCCGCTGGTGCCGATGATCACCTTGCCCTTCACCACGCGGGGCGCGCCGGTGATGGTGTAGGGCTTGCTGTTATCGGTGGTCTGCTGGCTCCAGACCTCCCGGCCGGTCTTGGCGTCGAGGGCGACGAGGCGGCCGTCGAGGGTGCCGATGTAGACCTTGCCATTCCACAGTGCGACGCCACGGTTGACCGCATCGCAGCAGGCGTCGCGCGCCTTGCCGCGGTCGATCTGCGGATCGAAGGTCCAGAGCACCTTGCCGGTGGCGACGTCGACGGCAATAGCGCGGCTCCAGGACAGCGAGGCATAGAGCACGCCGTCGGAGAACAGGGGGGTCGCTTCCAGGCCACGGTGGTTGTCGAGGTCGATGTACCAGGAGAGGCCGAGCTTGCCGACGTTGTCGGCGGTGATCTGTTTCAGGGGGCTGAAGCGCTGTTCGTCATAGGTACGGCCATGGCTGAGCCATTCGTTGCCATCTTTCTCGCTGGCGACAATGGCGGCCTGGTCGACGGCAGCCGCGTAGGCAGCCGGCCCCAGCAGGGCGACGAGCAGGGCGGCGGCGAAGCGAGTACGGTTTCTGTGCGTTGGCTGCGTCTTGGACATTTACGCAGGACTCCTTGGTTTGCTTGTTATGGGCGGAGTGTTTTTGCTCATCCGACGTGAATCAGGCAGTCGGCTGGCGCAAGGTCAGAACACATGCAGCAGGCGCAGGTTGATGCGGTTGTCTTCCTCGAATCCGTTCTCGACGGACAGGTCCTGTCCGTAGGTCGCCAGCACCTGGGTGGTGGGCGTGATGAAGTAGGAAGCGCCAATGTTGTATTTGCTGGTGTCGGGTTCGTCGTTCAGGTCGATGCCATCGACTTCGTTTTCCCCGCCCCAGGTCCTGGATATGCCGGCACGGATATCGAAGCTCTGAGTGAAGTTGTAGCGCAGGAAAGCCTGGCCCTGATAAAGCTCCGACTGCTTGCGCGTCACGCTGTCCGGACCGTAGTCGTCGTTGTCGCCGAAGAAGGTCACGTCGCCCACCAGGTCGAGGGTGAGCTTGTCGGTCAGACCGGTGATGTAGCCGGCCTGGAGGGTGAACTTCCAGCGGTTTTCACCGAGGTTGATCGCCTGGTCGTTGTCGTAGCTGCCGGTCGGCGCAAAGAGGAACGGCGTGATGCCGAAGTAGCGTCGCTTGGCCGGGTCGTTCACCAGCCAGAGGGTGGACGCGAGGATCAGGTCGCCGGTGCCGCTGTCGCTGCCCAGGCCCTTGAGGTCGTCCTTGGCACGGACATTGCCAAAGGGCAGGAGAAATTGCGGATCGATGATGTAGTCGCCGAGCTTCATGAAGTGCACACCCCGGAGGATGCCCACGTCCGAATCCAGTCCGGCGTCGATGGGGGCTTTGTGGCCGTTGGCGTACAGCGCATTGCGTTCGGCGTGCTGGTAGTACAGCAGGCCGAGGTTGGTGCCTTCGGGGAGTGCCGTGTAGTCGCCAGCGTCGACATCGAGCGCGTGGGCGACTGAGGTGAATCCGGCTGCGAGGCCGAGGGTGGTGGCCAGGGTCAGGGCCCTGGAAAGAGCCGTCTTGTGCGTGCTGCTGGAACAGGCAAGACGAGCTTTACCGCTCTTCGTCATGACATCACCTTTTATTGTTTTTGTTTATTATCAATTGCTGTGTCCTGGCCTTTACTTCAGGGAAGAACCAGAGACGCACATGTTGTTCAGCACGACCTGTGCCAGGTAGTTTTCAGTTCTATTTAGTGCTTGAAAATCAATGGCTTGGATAACAATAGGATTAATGGTTGAGCCATTCCGGGAAGTTGCGCTGCCTTGCTGTCTCACTCTGAGCCAGATATGAAGTGGTGCGGCTGTACCGGACTGATACAACCGTTTCGAGGCATGAGCCATGAACAAGCCGGATGACCCCATTCCTGCCAAGGAAGGTACGAGCGTCCTTGCGTCCCCAGAGGACCGCAGGCAAGCCGTCGGATCGCAATTGATCGCGCGCTCATGGGCGCGCTCCCAGCAGTACGGACTCTCGCCTGGTGATCGGGTGCTGTTCGACGCGCCGGTGGTGGTCCGTCCGAAGGACATCGCGGAGCACGGTGGGTTGCTGCTGCGCGCCGCGTCGCCCGAGATGGAACAGTTGCACGGGGCGCTGGCACCGAAGGACTGGGTACTCGCCTGCATCGACATGGAGGGCGTGGTGCTTGACTCGATCGGCAAGTGCAACAGCGCCAGCCAGGAACTCAACCAGGTATTCCGGCCCGGCGCGCTGTTCCTCGAAACGCAGGTGGGCACCACCGGACCGAGCTGCGCACTGGAGGAACGGGAAACCGTCATCGTGGCCGGCTCCGATCACTACCTGGAGGAAGCCCACGCCTTCACCTGCATGGCCACGCCGATCTTCGGCCTCGATGGCGGAATCGTCGGTGTGCTGGATGCCAGCCGCAAAGGGCCGGCCACTTCCCTCTACTGCCTGGAGTCCCTGGTCATCGCGGCGCGCGCGATCGAGCGGCGGATGTTCATGGAGCTGGGGAATGTCCTGCTGGTCCACCTGCATTTCCGCCTGGACATTCTCGGCACACCAATGGAAGGGCTGCTGGCGTTCGATTCGACGGGAAGGCTGCAAGGGGCCAATCGCATCGCCACGCAAATCTTCTCGTCGCCGGGGTTGAAGCCGGGCATGGAATTCAGCGAGTTGTTCGACATGCCTTTCACCCATGCCGTGTGCTACCGCCGCTACGATCTCAGCGTGCCGTTCCGCATTCAGACCCAGTGGGGCAGCCAACTGCACGCCTGCCTCACCACCGCTCCCGACAAGAAGGCCGGGCAGCAGCCGGCGCAACCGCGTCCGTTCACCACCGCCGAGCGCCGTCCTCTCGCGCCGCAGGGGCCCTGCATCGAGGACCAGGCTGTGAGCTCTGCGCTGGAGCGCGCCCGCAAGGCATTCGCTCGCGACATCCCGGTGCTGATCAATGGCGAGACCGGTACCGGCAAGGAAGTGTTCGCGCGCCTGCTGCACGAAGGCAGTGCCCGCTCGGGTGGGCCTTTTGTGGCGATCAACTGTTCTTCGATTCCGGCGAGCCTGATCGAGTCGGAACTCTTCGGCCATGTCGAAGGCGCCTTCACCGGCAGCCGCAAAGGCGGGGCGGCAGGGAAGATCGAGCAGGCCCATCAGGGCACCCTGTTCCTCGACGAAATCGGTGACATGCCCCTGGAGTTGCAGGGCCGCCTCTTGCGTGTGCTGCAGGAGCGCAGCCTCAGCCGTCTGGGCAGTACCGCCGTGATCAAGGTGGATTGCGCCCTGGTCTGCGCCACTCACCGCGACCTGCTGCAGCTTTCCCAGGAACAGGGCTTCCGCGAAGACCTCTACTACCGGATCAATGGCCTGCGGGTGACCCTGCCGACATTGCGCGAGCGGAGCGACCTGGAGCGTTTGATCCAGCGGCTGTTGCAGAGCGAGACAACGGCCCATGCGCCACTGACGCTGGAACCCGCCGCGTTGCAGGCCCTGTTGGCGTACCGCTGGCCGGGGAACATCCGGCAGCTCCACCAGACACTTCGGCTGGCGGCGGCACTGGCGGAGGAAGATGGGCGGATTGGTCTGCAGCACCTGCCCGATGAAGTGCTGCAGGGTATCGGCAAGGCGCCGGTACGCGAGACGGAAACCGTTGCGGCTGCTGCGTCGCAGTCACTGGCGGGGGATACCCTGCTGGCATCCGAACAGCGCGCGATCCGCGCCGCCATCGATGCGTGCCAGGGCAATCTCTCGGCTGCCGCCCGCAGCCTGGGCATCGGGCGGGCAACCCTGTACCGCAAGCTCAAAGCGATGGGCGAGGCGTAGGACTCCGGGCAAGGGCGTGATGGGTATCGCAAGCTCCACCCATCCTACGGTCTGATCAGCGTTGTAGACGGGATGGCACATTTGCCATCCCGGTTGGTCGCTGTGTCAGCGGGCCGTGGTCGGATCGATGATCCCGCGCACTTCGGACACGCGATTGGCCGGGAAGCCACCTTGCTCGGCATGTTCACGAACCAGTTGTTCGTTGTCCGCCAGGTACAGGCAATAGACCTTGTCGTCCGTCACGTAGCTGTGAAGCCACTGGATGCGGGGCCCCATGGCGCTCAGCACGGCGCAAGACTTCTGCGAGATCGCCTGCAGCTCATTGGTCGAGAGCTTTCCTGCGCCGGGAATCTCACGTTCGATCACATATTTCGGCATGGTTGTTTCCTTGTTGTTGTGGGGGGGCTGGTTGCTTTCCTGTGGGAGCGAATTCATTCGCGAATGAATTCGCTCCCACAGGTGGGGCAAGGGCGTGATGGGTTTCGCAAGCTCTACCCATCCTACGGTCGTGCTACGGTCGGGCCTTTGTAGGATGGGTAGAGGTACGAAACCCATCAGCACGAAGGTCGTCCGCGCACTCAGAGCTTGATCAGCACCGACTTCAGCTCGGTGTAGTGCTCGATGGCCGCCGCGCCCATTTCGCGGCCGACGCCGGAGAGCTTGTAGCCGCCGAAGGGCAGGGCCGGGTCGAGGGCGCTGTGGCAGTTGACCCACACCGAGCCGGACTTGATGCGCGGCACTATGCGGTGCACCGCCGCGAGGTCGTTGGACCAGATGCTGGCGCCGAGGCCATAGGGGTTGTCGTTGGCCATGCGGACCACCTCGTCGATGTCGTCGAAGGGCATGGCCACCAGCACCGGGCCGAAGATTTCTTCCTGCACCAGGCGGTGCTGCTGGTCGACGTCGACGATTACCGTCGGCTTGACGAAGTAGCCGGGACCGAAGCCTTCGCCGCCGCAGGCGATGGTGGCGCCGAGTTCGCGGCCGAGGTTGATGTAACCGGTGACGCGGTCCTGCTGCTTGGCGGAGATCAGCGGGCCCATCTGCACGCTCGGGTCGAGGCCGTTGCCGAGCTTCATGCCGTTGGCGATGCCGGCGATGTCGGCGATCACGTTGTCGAAGTGCTTGCGGTGCACATACAGGCGCGAGCCGGCGCAGCAGACCTGGCCCTGGTTGAAGAAGATCGCGCTGGCAGCGCCGGCGGCGGCTTCCTGGAGGTTGGCGTCGGCCATGACGATGGTCGGCGACTTGCCGCCGAGTTCCAGGGTCACGCGGGTCATGTTGTCCATGGCCGCCTTGCCGATCTGCTTGCCGACTTCGGTGGAGCCGGTGAAGGTCAGCTTGTCGACGCCCGGGTGGCGGGCGAGGGCGGCGCCGGCATTCAGGCCGGTGCCGGTGACGACGTTGAACACCCCGGCCGGGTAGCCGGCTTCCAGCACCAGCTCGGCGAGCTTGAGGGCGGTCAGCGGGGTTTCGTCGGCGGGTTTGAGCACCACGGTGCAGCCGGTGGCGAGCGCCGGACCGAGTTTCCAGCAGGCCAGCATCAGCGGGAAGTTCCAGGCGACGATGGCGCCGACCACGCCGACGGCTTCGCGGCGGATGTAGCCGTGGAACTGGTCATCGGGCATCAACGGCAGGGAGGCGTCGACGGTGGTGCCTTCGATCTTGGTGGCCCAGCCGGCCATGTAGCGGAGGAAGTCGATGGCCAGCTGCACGTCCATGACCTGGGCCAC
>NZ_SSOH01000067.1:0-12126 GCF_029873155.1 Pseudomonas sp. BN515
AGCTTGATCAGCACCGACTTCAGCTCGGTGTAGTGCTCGATGGCCGCCGCGCCCATTTCGCGGCCGACGCCGGAGAGCTTGTAGCCGCCGAAGGGCAGGGCCGGGTCGAGGGCGCTGTGGCAGTTGACCCACACCGAGCCGGACTTGATGCGCGGCACTATGCGGTGCACCGCCGCGAGGTCGTTGGACCAGATGCTGGCGCCGAGGCCATAGGGGTTGTCGTTGGCCATGCGGACCACCTCGTCGATGTCGTCGAAGGGCATGGCCACCAGCACCGGGCCGAAGATTTCTTCCTGCACCAGGCGGTGCTGCTGGTCGACGTCGACGATTACCGTCGGCTTGACGAAGTAGCCGGGACCGAAGCCTTCGCCGCCGCAGGCGATGGTGGCGCCGAGTTCGCGGCCGAGGTTGATGTAACCGGTGACGCGGTCCTGCTGCTTGGCGGAGATCAGCGGGCCCATCTGCACGCTCGGGTCGAGGCCGTTGCCGAGCTTCATGCCGTTGGCGATGCCGGCGATGTCGGCGATCACGTTGTCGAAGTGCTTGCGGTGCACATACAGGCGCGAGCCGGCGCAGCAGACCTGGCCCTGGTTGAAGAAGATCGCGCTGGCAGCGCCGGCGGCGGCTTCCTGGAGGTTGGCGTCGGCCATGACGATGGTCGGCGACTTGCCGCCGAGTTCCAGGGTCACGCGGGTCATGTTGTCCATGGCCGCCTTGCCGATCTGCTTGCCGACTTCGGTGGAGCCGGTGAAGGTCAGCTTGTCGACGCCCGGGTGGCGGGCGAGGGCGGCGCCGGCATTCAGGCCGGTGCCGGTGACGACGTTGAACACCCCGGCCGGGTAGCCGGCTTCCAGCACCAGCTCGGCGAGCTTGAGGGCGGTCAGCGGGGTTTCGTCGGCGGGTTTGAGCACCACGGTGCAGCCGGTGGCGAGCGCCGGACCGAGTTTCCAGCAGGCCAGCATCAGCGGGAAGTTCCAGGCGACGATGGCGCCGACCACGCCGACGGCTTCGCGGCGGATGTAGCCGTGGAACTGGTCATCGGGCATCAACGGCAGGGAGGCGTCGACGGTGGTGCCTTCGATCTTGGTGGCCCAGCCGGCCATGTAGCGGAGGAAGTCGATGGCCAGCTGCACGTCCATGACCTGGGCCACAGCGGCGCTCTTGCCGTTGTTCAGGCACTCCAGCTCGGCCAGTTCCTGGGCGTCGCGTTCCATCAGGTCGGCCAGGCGCCACAGCAGGTTCTGCCGTTCGCGCGGACGCATGCGGCTCCAGGCGGAATCATCGAAGGCCTGGCGCGCGGCCTGCACGGCGCGGTCGACGTCCTCGGCGGTGGCCGAGGGCACCTCGCCGAGGATTGCGCCGGTGGCCGGGTTGCGGAAGCTGATGGTGTTGCCGCTGACGGCGTCCTGCCATTCGGCGCCGATCAGCATGCGGTGCGGGCGATCAAGGAAGGAGCGGGTTTTCGGTAGGATCGAAGGGATCTGCATGGGCGGGGTCTCTTGTTGTTGGAGTCAGCCCCGGCGGGAGCAAGCCCTGTGCCAGCGCCTGTGCAGGCCAGGCCCGGCGCAGCAGAGATACGGGTCCGTGGAAAATATCGACGCGGCAGGGTTGTTCCGGACTGGGGCAGGTGTCTCTGAATGAGACAGCGCCCCTGTCTCGCCCCAATCGAGCGGGCCTACACGCGGAACTGTTTCAGGGTCTGGTTCAATTTGCTGGCCAGCGATTCGAGGTGACGGCTCGCCTCGTTGGACTGGTGGGCGGCCAGGGCGCTTTCCTCGGCCAGCGAGGCGGCCTGGGTCACGTTCTGGTTGATGTCCTCGACCACCTGGGACTGTTGCAGCGTGGCGCTGGCGATGGATGCATTCAGCCCCGTCAGGTTGCGCAGGGAGCGGGCGATCAGCTCCAGGCTCTGGCCCGCCAGGCGAGCCTGTTCGACGGTCAGGGCGGATGCCTGGCTGCTCTCGTCGATGACCCGCACGGCCGCTGCCGAGTTGGCTTGCAGGCGCTCGATCATCGTCTGGATCTCCGCCGTGGATTTCTGCGTGCGTTGCGCCAGCAGCCGCACCTCGTCCGCGACCACGGCAAATCCCCGGCCCTGTTCGCCGGCGCGCGCGGCTTCGATGGCGGCATTCAACGCCAGCAGGTTGGTCTGCTCGGCGATGGCACGGATGACTTCCAGCACGGTGCCTATCTGGGCGCTTTCGTGGGCCAGGGACTGGATCACGTCCACCGCCTTGCCGATGGTGCCGGAGAGTTGGTCGATTCGCGTCAGGCTGCTGTCGATGTTGTCCTGGCCACGGAGCGCCTGCTCTTCGGCGTCACGCACTTCGTTGGCGGCATGCTCGGCGTTTCTCGCCACTTCCTGCACGGCGTAGGAGAGCTCCTGGACCGCAGTGGCGACCAGTTCCATCTGCTGGGACTGTTGCTGGCTCTGGCGCTGGGTGTCGCCCGCAATGGTGCCGAGGGAATGCGAGGCCTGGTCGAGCGAGTCGGCCGTTTCCAGCGACTGGCCGATGACGCCGCGTAGCTTGCGGGTGAAGGTATTGAAGTGCGTGCCCAGGGCAGTCAGCTCGTCGCGCCAGTTATCGTCCAGGCGGCGAGTGAGGTCGGCCTCGCCGCTGGCGATATTGGCCATGGCCCCGACCGCTTCATCCAGGGGCGAGGCGATGCTGCGGGCGATCAGGATGATGAGGGCGGTGAGCAGCAGGCCGGTCACCAGCAGAATGGCCAGGGTGTGCAGGACTTGGGTGCGGAACTCGGCCTGCACGTCGTCGACGTAGATCCCCGAGCCGACTATCCAGCCCCAGGGTTTGAACAGCTCGACGTAGGACACCTTCTGCACCGGGTCTTCAGAACCAGGGCGGGGCCAGCGGTAATGGACCAGGCCAGCGCCGTCGCGCTTGGCAACGCTGACCATATCGTCGAACGGGGTGTTGCCGTCCGGGTCGCGGGTGCCGGTCATGACCTTGCCTTCCACCTTGGGGTTGGGGTGCATGACCATGCGTGTGTCGAAGTCTTCCAGCCAGAAGTAGTCCTCGCCGTTGTAGCGCAGGCTGCGCATCAGTTCGATGGCCTGCTTCTGGGCCTGTTCACGGCTGAGTTTTCCGGCGCTTTCCTGCCCCTGGTAGTAGCGCAGGATGCTGCTGGCGGTCTCCACCACATGGTGGGTTTTCAGGGCCTTGGCGGCGTGCAGGTCGTCGAGGTTCTGGCTGAGCATCAATCCAGTGAGGGTGAGCAGGATCGCCAGAGAGGTCAGAAGGATCAGCCACAGGCGTTGGCTGATGGGGATTTGGCGCAGGTTGGGCATGGAGGTTGGCTTCTTGTTGTCAGGGGCTGGCCCCGTCGGAGCAAGGCCTATGCCAGACAGGGTATGGCGCAAAAGGAGGCTGCGTTGGCCGGTGCTGGAGGACTGGGTGGCCCCTTATCCGGCCTGGACGGGGGGCTGTTGTCTCTGCATGAGACAGCGGGCTGTTTCGTGCCCTGGCGGCTGCGGAACGTGGTGCGCGTACCGGTTTCGGACGGGCAAAAAAATCCGGGCGTCCCTCGGGAAAGGGAGCGCCCGGAAAACGTGGGTGACTCAGAGTTGCAGATTGGCCAGTTCGCGCGCGATCAGCAGTCGCTGGACTTCGCTGGAACCTTCGTAGATCTGGGTGATGCGGGCGTCGCGGTAGTACTTCTCTACCGGGTAGTCCTCCAGGTAGCCGTAGCCGCCGTGGATCTGGATGGCGCTGGAGCACACCTGCTCGGCGATCTCGGAGGCGAACAGCTTGGCCTGGGAGGCCTCGGACAGGCAGGGCAGGCCAGCGCTCTTCAGGCGCGCTGCGTGGAGGATCATCAGCCGCGCTGCGTTGAGGCGGGTGTGCATGTCTGCCAGCAGATTGCCGATGCTCTGGTGCTCGATGATCGGCTTGCCGAACTGCACCCGCTCCCGTGCATACACAAGCGCCGCCTCGAAGGCAGCGCGGGCGATGCCGAGCGCTTGCGCGGCGATGCCGATGCGGCCGCCTTCCAGGTTCGACAGGGCGATGGCCAGGCCCTTGCCGCGCTGGCCCAGCAGGTTCTCTTCCGGAATGCGGCAATCGCTCAGGGTCACGGCGCAGGTGTCGGAGGCCTTGATGCCCATCTTGTGCTCGCTGCGGTCGACGGCGAATCCGGGTGTATCAGTGGGCACCAGGAAGGCCGACAGGCCTTTCTTGCCCAGCTCGGGGTCGGTCACCGCGAAGACGATGGCGAGCTTGGCGCGCCGGCCGTTGCTGACGAACTGCTTGGCGCCGTTCAGTACCCACTGGCCGTCCTTGAGCTCGGCGCGGGTGCGCAGGTTGTGCGCTTCCGAGCCGGCCTGGGGTTCGGTGAGGCAGAAGCAGCCGATGGCGGCGCCACTGGCCAGGTCCGCCAGCCAGCGGTCTTTCTGGGCTTCGCTGCCGTACTTGAGGATGGGGCCGCAGCCCACGGAGTTGTGGATGCTCATCAGGGCGCCGAGGGCGCCATCGCCAGCGGAGATTTCTTCCACCGCCAGGGCATAGGCGACGTAGTCGATGTAGGTGCCGCCCCATTCCTCGGGCACCACCATGCCGAGCAGGCCCAGCTCGCCCATCTGCTGCACCAGGTCGTCGTCGATCCAGCCAGCCTTTTCCCAGGCTTGTGCCTTTGGCGCCACTTCGGCGCGGGCGAATTCCCGCGCCATGTCGCGGATCATGCGTTGTTCTTCGGTGAGTTCGATATCGTGCATCGTGCGTATCTCCCGCAGGCTGGTGCCGTCAGGCGGTGCGAAGGGGTTTGGCGGGAGCGGCCTTGAAGCCGCTGAAGAAGGACAGCACCCGCTCCTGCGTCAGTTCCGCCAGGGTCGGCGGGTTCCAGCGCGGGTTCTTGTCCTTGTCGATGATCAGGGCGCGAACACCCTCCATCAGGTCGCCCTTGTCGAACCACTGGTAGTCCAGGTGCAGCTCCAGGGCGAAGCAGTCGGCCAGGGACAGGTGGCGGCCACGGCGCAGCAGCTCCAGGGTCACGGCCATTGCCAGGGGCGAGCGGCTGTCCAGCAGGCGTACGGTTTCCTCGGCCCAGTCACGGAACTCGGGGCAGTCCTCGGCCAGCAACGACTGGCGGATGGCCGCGATATCGGGCAGGGCGAAGTGCCGGTCGATGGCCTGGCGGAATGCCTTCAGCTCCGAGCCGGGGATGCGCTCGGTGGCAAGACCCGCCAGCAACTGGTGGAGGTTTTCCCGTGGGGCGTAGCTCCAGTTGAGGTTGTCCAGCGCCTGGTCCAGCTCGGCGATGCGTTCGCTGGGCAGGCAGTAGTCGGCAAGCCCCGCATAGAGCGCGTCGGCGGCACGCACGTGGCGGCCCGTGAGTCCCAGGTATGTCCCCAGCTCACCGGGCAGGCGCGGCAGGAAGTAGCTGCCGCCGACATCCGGGAAGAAGCCGATGCCGACTTCCGGCATGCCCATCCGCGTGCGCTCGGTGATGATGCGCAACGAGGCCGCCTGGGCCAGGCCCATGCCACCGCCGAGGACGAAACCGTCCATCAGCGCCAGTACCGGCTTGGAGTAACCGTGCAGGTATTCATCCAGCGCGTATTCCTCTTCGAGGAACAGCTCGTGCTGGTTGTCGCCGGCCGCATGGCTCTCGTAGAGCATGCGGATATCGCCACCGGCGCAGAACGCCTTGTCACCGGCCGCGCGAATGACCACGGCGACGATTTCCGGGTCCTCCTCCCAGGCCCAGAGGTGCTTGCAGAGCAGGCGCACCATGGGCAGGTTCAGGGCGTTCAGGCCCTCCGGACGGTTGAGGGTCAGGTGGCCGACGCGGTTGCGCACACTGGCCAGGACCGGTGCCTCGTGCTCGCTCATGCTCAGGCTTCCCGGCGGAACAGGTTGATGATTGCGGAGAAGTCCAGGCCGCCGTAGCCCTGCAGGCTGAAGGTCTGGTAGAGCTGCTGGGCTGCGGCGCCGAGTACCACCGGTTGTTTCGCATGGCGAGCCGCCTCGGTGGCCAGGCCCAGGTCCTTGAGCATCAGGTCGGTGCCGAAGCCGCCGCTGTAGCCGCGCGAGGCCGGAGCGTTTTCCAGCACACCGGGGAAGGGGTTGTTGATTTCCGAGCTCCAGCAGCGGCCGCTGGAGGTATTGATGATCCCGGCCAGTACCTTCGCATCCATGCCGAGGGAAACACCCAGGGCCATGGCTTCGGCGACGCCGACCATGGAGATGCCCAGCAGCATGTTGTTGGCGATCTTGGCCACCTGGCCGTTGCCGCTGGCACCGCAGTGGACGATGTTCTTGCCCATGGCGGCGAATAGGGGGTGCGCGTGGTCGAAGGCGCTGTCGGTGCCGCCGACCATGAAGGTCAGGGTGCCCGCTGCGGCGCCGCCGGTGCCGCCGGAGACCGGCGCATCGAGCATCGGATTGCCCTGGGCGGCGGCCGCCTTGGCCACTTCGCGGGCACTCAGCGGGTCGATGGTGGAACTGTCGATCAGCAGTACGCCCCGGGTGACGTTGGCCAGGAGGCCTTCGGCGCCCAGGTAGACATCCTTCACGTGGGCGGCGGTGGGCAGCATCGTGACGATCGCTGCGACGCCGTCGCGGGCCAGTTCCGCCGGGCTGTTGGCAGTGCGGGCGCCGAGCTCCACGAGGGCGGCGGTGGCGAGCGGCGAGGGATCGAACACAGTGAGCGTGTGGCCGGCCTTGAGCAGGTTGCGGGCCATGGGGCCACCCATGTTGCCGAGGCCAAGGAATCCGATATGCATGTTGGCGTCCTCTAGATTGGGGCCGGAAAAATTCGGTCAGCGATGCGTGAAGTGGGGGGCGCGCTTTTCAACGAAGGCGTTCATGCCTTCCTTCTGGTCGGCGCCGGCGAACAGCGAGTGGAACAGCCGCCGCTCGAAGCGCACGCCTTCATTGAGGCCCAGCTCGAAGGCGCGGTTGACGCATTCCTTGGTCATCATGGCGGCGGGCAGCGATTTGCTGGCGATGCCACGGGCGGCGGCCAGGGTTTCGTCCAGCAGGGATTCGGCCGGCAGCACGCGGGCCACCAGGCCGGCACGCTCGGCTTCCTCGGCGGTCAGCTGGCGGCCGGTGAGGCACAGCTCCATCGCCTTGGACTTGCCCAGGGCATGGGTCAGGCGCTGGGTGCCGCCGATGCCCGGGATCACCCCCAGGGTCAGTTCCGGCAGGCCGAAGCGGGCGTTCTCGGCGGCGTAGATGAAGTCGCACATCAGCGCCAGTTCGCAGCCGCCACCCAGGGCATAGCCGGCGACAGCGGCGATCAGGGGTTTGCGCCGGGCACCGATGCGGTCGGCGGCGGCGAAGAAGTCGTCCAGGTAGATCTGTGGAAAGCCGAAGTCGGACATCTCCTTGATGTCGGCGCCGGCGGCGAAGGCCTTGGCCGAACCGGTGATGACCAGGCAGCCGACGTCCGGATCGGCCTCAAGACGATCAAGTGCCTGGTTCAGCTCGGCGATCAGCTGCGAGTTGAGGGCGTTGAGTGCCTTGGGGCGGTTCAGCGTGATCAGGCCGACGCGGTCCTGCACCGAGACCAGGATGGTTTCGTATTCCATGGCGTTACTCCAGGCGGGCCGGCGCGAGGCGCCGGCCCGGAGGGATCATTTCAGGGTGATGGTGGTGTTCACCGCGCCGCCGACATCGTCCTCGTCGAACCAGCGCTGGGTGATGGTCTTGGTCTGGGTGTAGAACAGCACCACCTGCTTGCCGTAGGGGCCGAGGTCACCCAGTTTGGAGGCGCGCGAGCCGCTGAAGGAGAACAGCGGGACCGGCACCGGGATCGGTACGTTGATGCCGACCTGGCCGACGTCGATCTCTTCCTGGAAGTGACGCGCGGCGGCGCCGGAACGGGTGAATAGGGCGGTGCCGTTGCCGTTCGGGTTGGCGTTGATGAAGGCGATGGCCTCATCCAGGCTGGCAGCGTTCACCACGCAGAGCACCGGCCCGAAGATTTCTTCGCGGTAGATGGTCATTTCCGTGGTCACGCCGGAGAAGATGGTCGGGCCGACGAAGTTGCCGTCCTCGTAGCCGGGCACTTTCGGGTTGCGGCCGTCGAGCACCAGCTTGGCGCCTTCCTCGATGCCGGTGGCGATCAGGCCGCTGATGCGGTCCAGTGCGGAGCAGGAGACCACCGGGCCGATATCGGTACCCGGCTCGACGCCGGCATTGACCTTCAGGGTCTTGGCCTTCTCGACCAGGTCCGGCAGCCAGGTTTGCGCTTCGCCCACCAGGATCACCACCGGCAGGGCCATGCAGCGCTGGCCGGCGGCACCGAAGGAGGCGCCCAGCAGGTTGTTCAGGGTCTGTTGCTTGTTCGCGTCAGGCAGGACGATGGCGTGGTTCTTGGCGCCCATCATGCACTGCGCGCGCTTGCCGTTCAGGGAGGCGCGGTTGTAGACGTGGGTGCCCACCTTGGTGGAGCCGACGAAGGACACGGCCTTGATGTCCGGGTGGTCGCAGATCAGGTTCACCGCGTCGACGCCGCCGTGGATCACGTTCAGTACGCCTTTCGGGATGCCGGCTTCCAGGGCCAGCTCGACCAGGCGCATGGTCACCAGCGGGTCCTGCTCGGAGGGCTTGAGGACGAAGGTGTTACCGCAGGCGATGGCCATCGGGAACATCCACAGCGGGATCATCGCCGGGAAGTTGAACGGGGTGATGCCGGCGCACACGCCGATCGGTTGCAGCAGGGTGTAGGTGTCCACACCGTTGGCCACGTTGTTGGCCAGCTCACCCATCTGCAGGGTGCCGATGTTGGCGGCATGCTCCACCACTTCCAGGCCACGGAAAACATCGCCCTCGGCGTCCGGCAGGGTCTTGCCCTGTTCGGCGGTGAGCAGGGCGGCCAGCTCCTTCATGTTTTCGCGGATCAGCTGCTGGTACTTGAGGAAGATGCGGGCGCGGGCGCCGATGGGGGTCTTGCGCCAGGTCTTGAAGGCGTCCTGGGCGGCGGCGACGGCAGCATTCATCTCGTCCTGGGTGGCGAAGGGCACGCGAGCCAGGACTTCCTGGGTGGCCGGGTTTACCACGTCGCGCCACTGCTGGGACTTGGATTCGACGAATTCGCCATTGATGAGCAGCTTGACGCTGGGAACGCTGGAAGTGGTCATTTACGGGTCCTGCCTGCTTTCGTTAGGTCGAGTGAGGCCCCTCGGTGCTTGGGTCCGAGCGGTCGGGTTTTCGGTTGGGAGGGCCGGTGAGCCGGCCCGGATTCAGCCCTTGAGCTGCGGGAAGTCTTCTTCGAAGTACTCCTGCTCACCCCGTGCATCGCTTTGGCGGCGCTGCACTTCCATCTGCCGCAGTTCCACCCGGCGGATCTTCCCGGAGATGGTCTTGGGCAGTTCGCGGACGAACTCGATACGGCGCACCCGCTTGTAGGGCGCCAGGTGTTCGCGGGCGAAGGCGAGGATGTTGCAGGCCAGTTCAGCGCTGCCGGGCTCGTCATGGGCGAGGATCAGGAACGCCTTGGGCACCGCCAGGCGCACCGGGTCCGGGCTGGGCACGATGGCCACTTCCATCACGGCGGGGTGCTCGATCAGGGCGCTTTCCAACTCGAAGGGGCTGATGCGGTAGTCCGAAGCCTTGAACACATCATCGGCGCGGCCGACGAAGGTGATGTAGCCGTCTTCGCAGATCTGTGCGGTGTCACCAGTGCGGTAGTAACCGTCGCGCATCACTTCGGCGGTCTTTTCCGGGCTGTCCTCGTAGCAGAGCATCAGGCCCAGGGGGCGGACGTCCAGCGGCAGGGCCACTTCGCCCTCGTTGCCGGGCTGGCCGTCGGGGTCGAGCATGGTCACCCGGTAGCCGGGCAGCGGGCGACCCATGGAGCCGGGCTTGAGTTTCTGGCCGGGGGTGTTGCCGACCAGCGCGGTGGTTTCCGACTGGCCGAAACCGTCACGCAGCCACAGTCCCCAGGCGTGGTGGATCTGCTCGATGATCTCCGGGTTCAGCGGCTCGCCGGCTCCCACCAGTTCACGCAGGCGCAGGCGGCCGCGATAGCTGGCCAGGTCTTCCTGGATCAGCATGCGCCACACGGTGGGCGGGGCGCAGAGGCTGGTGACGCCGTAGCGTTCCAGCACACCGAGCAGGGCCGGGGCGCTGAAGCGCGACGTGTTGTGGATGAAGATGCAGGCGCTGGCGTTCCACGGGGCGAAGAAGCAGCTCCAGGCATGCTTGGCCCAGCCGGGGGAAGAGATGTTCAGGTGCAGGTCGCCGGGCTGCAGGCCAATCCAGTACATGGTGGAGAGGTGGCCGACCGGGTAGCTCTGGTGGCTGTGCAGCACCATCTTCGGTTTGGAGGTGGTGCCGGAGGTGAAGTACAGCAGCATCGGGTCGGTGGCCAGGGTCACGCCATCGGCCTCGAACTCGGCGGAGTATTCCAGGGCGGCGTTGTGCGGCGTCCATCCCGGTGCACCCTGGCCGACGCTGATGCGGGTGCAACCTTCGGCCAGGCCGTTGAATTTCTCCAGGTTGGCGCTGCCGACCACCAAGTGGCGGACATGGCCGCGCTCGATGCGGTCGCGCAGGTCTTCGGGGGTGAGCAGGGCGGTGGCGGGAATGACCACGGCGCCCAGCTTGAAGGCGGCCAGCATGGTCTCCCACAGGGCGATGTCGTTGCCCAGCATCATCAGGATGCGTTCGCCGCGCTGCACGCCCTGGGCACGCAGGTGGTTGGCAACGCGGTTGGAGCGAACGGCCAGCTCCTCGAAGCTGTAGCGGCGCTCGCTGCCGTCTTCTTCGACTATCCAGAGTGCGGTGGCCTCGTTGCCCTTGGCCATGCCGTCGAAGTAATCAAGGGCCCAGTTGAATTCGACCAGTTGCGGCCAGCGGAAATCACGTACGGCGGTGTCGTAGTCGGTGCGGTTGGCCAGCAGGAAGTCACGGGCGGCAAGGAAGGGAAGGCTGTTGGGGTTCATGGTGCGTGCCCTTGATTGTTTTTGTCGGGTCTTTCGGCCTTTGGCCGGGTTGGTGGGTTGAGTATAGGTGGGCGCAAATCAAATAAGAACGCGCAGAAAAACCGGTGCGATGTGCAAAAAAATCATAGCCATTCGCACGAGACCGCGCGGGGCGAAGTTGAGTTTGGCGGGCAGCTTTTGTGTAGGAGCGGCGAGTCAGCCGGGTGCCGTGGTTGGGTCGGAGTTGTGATGTAGGAGCGAGCTTGCTCGCGAAAGGGGCCGGCTCGGAAGGTTCGCGAGCAGAGCTCGCTCCTACAAATTCCGTCACGGTGGGCTTCGCTGCGCTCTGCGCCAACCTACAAGAGCTGAGGCCTTGCTTGTGGGAGCGAATTCATTCGCGATGGCCGCGTAGCGGCCCCTTGGGACACCCAGGGCGAACCTGCGGTCCGTTTTCGCGAATGAATTCGCTCCCACAGATCCTCGGCGTTACCAGAGCGGCAGGGTGTAGCTGAGGATCAGGCGGTTCTCGTCCAGGTCGTTGCCGAAATTGGTCGAGCGCACGGTCGCATTGCGCCATTTGAGGCCGAGGTTCTTCAGCGGGCCGCTTTGCACTACGTAGGCGATGTCGGTGTCGCGCTCCCATTCCTTGCCGTCCTCGCGACCGGCGCCCAGTTCCACGTCGTCGCCGCTGAGGTAGCGGGTCATGAAGGTCAACCCGGGAATCCCCACAGCGGCGAAGTTGTAGTCGTAGCGGGCTTGCCATGAGCGTTCTTCGCGGTTGGCGAAGTCGCTGATTTGCACGAAGTTCACCAGGTAGGCGTCGCTGCCGTTGACGTAGGCAAAGCCGGTGTCGCCGCTCATGCGCTGGTAACCCAGGCCCAGGGCGTGGCCACCGATACCGTAGGTGAACATGGCGCCGAAGGCCTTGTTGTCGACATTGCTGCCGCCTTCGTCTGTGGAACGGGCGAAGCGCAGGTCGCTCTTCAGGCTCTGGCCGTCGCCGAGTGGCAACAGGTGGTTCAGGCTCAGCAGGTGCTGGCGGTAGAAGTCGTCCAGGCGACCGAAGCCGTAGCCGGCGGTGAGGGCGTCATTCCACTTGTAGCTGAGGTTGGCGAAGTCGAAGGCGTCGCTGGTGGTCTGGCGCGCGCGGATGTTCTTCACGCCCACCGTGGTGATGCTCATGTCTTCGTAATCGGAGGAGTCGCGCTGGTTGACCTGGCGCAGGCGGCCGGCGTCGA
>NZ_SSOH01000068.1:0-39545 GCF_029873155.1 Pseudomonas sp. BN515
TGGAGCTGAACATCCACTACAACGACTGCGGCCAGGGCAGCGAAACCGTGGTCATGCTCCACGGCTCCGGCCCGGGTGCCAGCGGCTGGGCCAACTTCAACCGCAACATCGAACCGCTGGTTAGCGCCGGTTGCCGCGTGATCCTGCTGGACTGCCCAGGCTGGAGCAAAAGCGACTCCATCGTCTGCAGCGGCTCCCGCTCCGACCTCAATGCCCGCATCCTCAAGGGCCTGGTGGACCAGCTCGACCTCGACCGGGTGCATATCCTCGGCAACTCCATGGGCGGTCACAGCGCCGTGGCGTTCGCCCTGAACTGGCCGGAGCGGGTCGGCAAGTTGGTACTCATGGGCGGCGGCACCGGTGGCGCCAGCCCCTTCACGCCCATGCCCACCGAGGGCATCAAGCTGCTCCAGGGCCTGTACCGCGAGCCGACCATCGACAACCTGAAGAAGATGATGAACGTCTTCGTCTACGACCCCAGTGACCTGACAGAGGCGCTGTTCCAGGCCCGTCTGGACAACATGCTGGCGCGCCGTGATCACCTGGAAAACTTCGTCTCCAGTCTTGCGGCCAACCCCAAGCAATTCCCCGATTTCGGCCCGCGCTTGGCGGAGATCAAGGCCGAAACCCTGGTGATCTGGGGCCGCAACGACCGCTTCGTGCCCATGGACACCGGCCTGCGCCTGGTAGCCGGCATCCCCAACTCCGAACTCCACGTGTTCAACAACTGCGGGCACTGGGCGCAGTGGGAGCACGCGGACAAGTTCAACCGCATGGTGCTGGACTTCCTCACCCACTGAGTCCCGAGGTGCGAGATGACCCTTTCCCAAGATTCCCTGGAACAACTGGCCGCTGGCTTGCGCTTGGCTGAAGCCAGCGGCGAGGCCATCGGCCCGCTGCGCGAGCGCATCGGCGAAGACAACGGCGAAGCCGCCTACGCCATCCAGCGCCTGAACGTGGCCCACGGCATTGCGGCCGGACGTCGCGTAGTCGGTCGCAAGATCGGCCTGACCAATCCCAAGGTGCAGGCCCAACTGGGTGTGGACCAGCCGGACTTCGGCACCCTGTTTGCCGACATGGCCTACGGAGACAACGAGTTGGTGCCCATTGGCCGGGTGCTGCAGCCGAAGATCGAGGCGGAAATCGCCCTGATCCTCGACCGTGACCTGCCGCGCGCCGACACCGGGTTCGCCGATGTACTGGCCGCTACCGGCTGGGTATTGCCGGCCCTGGAGATTGTCGGCAGCCGCGTGGCGGGCTGGAACATCCGCTTCGTCGACACCGTGGCCGACAACGCCTCCAGCGGCTGCTTCGTGCTCGGCGGCCCGGCCCGTCGGCTCGATTCCCTGGACCTGCGCCAGGCCGCCATGCGCATGACTCGCAATGGCGAGCTGGTGTCTAGCGGCAGCGGTGCCGAATGCCTCGGCCACCCGTTGAATGCCGCCGTGTGGCTGGCCCGCACCATGGCTCGCCTGGGCGAACCGCTGAAGGCAGGTGACCTGATCCTGACCGGAGCGCTGGGCCCGATGTCAGCCGTGGTAGCTGGTGACCGCTTCGAAGCGGTGATCGAAGGCATCGGTCAAGTGGCCGTGCAGTTCAGTGCCGAGTGATAGCAGAGAGACCTTTCCCATGAGCAATAAACTCAAAGTCGCCATCGTCGGCTCCGGCAACATCGGTACCGACCTGATGATCAAGGTGCTGCGTAACGCGCAGCACCTGGAAATGGGCGCCATGGTCGGTATCGACCGGGCGTCCGACGGTCTGGCCCGCGCAGCACGATTGGGCGTCGCCACCACCCATGAAGGCGTGGAAGGCCTGACCCGCCTGCCTGTGTTCCAGGACATCGACTTCGTCTTCGACGCCACCAGTGCCGGCGCCCATGTAAAGAACGACGCCTTTCTGCGCAGCGTGAAACCGGGGATTCGCCTGATAGACCTGACCCCGGCTGCCATTGGCCCCTATTGCGTGCCGGTGGTGAACCTGGAGCAGAACCTCCAGCAGCTCAACGTCAACATGGTCACCTGCGGCGGCCAGGCCACCATTCCGATGGTGGCGGCGGTGTCGCGGGTAGCTAAGGTGCACTACGCCGAGATCATCGCCTCTATCGCCAGCAAGTCCGCCGGCCCCGGCACCCGCGCCAATATCGACGAGTTCACCGAGACCACCTCGAAAGCTATCGAAGTGATCGGTGGGGCAGCCAAGGGCAAGGCCATCATCATCATGAACCCTGCCGAGCCGCCCTTGATGATGCGCGACACCGTGTTCGTACTTTCGGAGGCAGCCGACCAGGCCCAAGTGGAGGCCAGCATCGAAGAGATGGCCGCTGCGGTACAGGGCTATGTGCCCGGCTATCGCCTGAAGCAGCGGGTGCAGTTCGATGAGCTCCACGACCTGAACATCCCCGGCCACGGCCGCTTCTCCGGACTGAAGACCTCGGTGTTCCTCGAAGTCGAAGGCGCCGCCCATTACCTGCCGAGCTACGCCGGCAACCTCGACATCATGACTTCTGCCGCGCTGGCCACCGCCGAGCGCATGGCCCAGTCGATGCTCAAGGCCTGAGGAGACCGACCATGAACGGCAAGAAGCTCTACATCTCCGACGTGACCCTGCGCGACGGCAGCCACGCGATCCGCCACCAGTATTCGATCGGCCAGGTGCAGGCCATCGCCCGTGCACTGGACCAGGCGAAGGTGGACGCCATCGAAGTCACCCACGGCGACGGCCTGCAGGGCTCATCCTTCAACTACGGCTTCGGCGCCCACACCGACCTGGAGTGGATCGAAGCGGCCGCCGATGTCATCGAGCACGCCCGCCTCACCGTGCTGCTGCTGCCCGGCATCGGCAGCGTGCACGACCTCAAGGCGGCCTATGACGCCGGTGCCCGTAGCGTGCGGGTGGCCACCCACTGCACCGAGGCGGACGTGTCGCAGCAGCACATCGAATACGCCCGCAGCCTCGGCATGGACACCGTGGGTTTCCTGATGATGAGCCACATGATTCCGGCCGAGCAGTTGGCTGCCCAGGGCAAACTGATGGAAAGCTACGGCGCCCAGTGCATCTACATGGCGGATTCCGGTGGCGCGATGAACATGCAGGACATTCGTGACCGCATGCGCGCCTTCAAGGCGGTGCTCAAGCCGGAGACCCAGACCGGCATGCACGCCCACCACAATCTCAGCCTCGGGGTGGCCAACTCCATCGTCGCGGTGGAAGAGGGTTGCGACCGCATCGACGCCAGCCTGGCCGGCATGGGCGCCGGTGCCGGCAACGCGCCGCTGGAAGTGCTCATCGCCGCCACCGAGCGCCTCGGCTGGAATCACGGCACCGACCTCTACCGGCTGATGGATGCCGCCGACGATCTCGTGCGGCCGCTGCAGGACCGCCCGGTGCGGGTGGATCGCGAGACCCTCGGCCTGGGCTATGCCGGCGTCTATTCCAGCTTCCTGCGTCACGCCGAAGTGGCGGCGGCCAAGTACGGCCTGAAGACCCTCGACATCCTCGTCGAACTGGGCAAACGCCGGATGGTCGGTGGCCAGGAAGACATGATCGTCGACGTCGCGCTGGACTTGCTGGCGCGCCGCGGCTGATCCCAGGTGCGCGTGGCGCACCCTACGGGCCGCGCGCACCAGACAACCCTACAACAACAAATACGGGTGCCTTGAACCATGATCGAAACCACTGCCCACGACTCCCGTCGTGTCGCCACCACCATTGCCCTGTGCTTCCTCGTAGCCCTGATGGAGGGCCTGGACCTGCAAGCCGCCGGCATCGCCGCGCAAGGCATCGCCGCCGCGTTTGACCTGTCGAAGTTGCAGATGGGCTGGATTTTCAGCGCCGGTATCCTCGGCCTCCTGCCCGGCGCCTTCGTCGGCGGCTGGATGGCCGACCGCATCGGTCGCAAGCGTGTGCTGATGGGCTCGGTGGCCTTGTTCGGCGTGTTCTCCCTCGGCACCGCCCTGGCCTCTGACCTGGAAAGCCTGGTTGTAGCCCGGGTGCTCACGGGTGTCGGCCTCGGTGCGGCCTTGCCCAACCTGATTGCACTTACCTCCGAAGTGGCCGGCCCGCGACTGCGTGGCAGCGCCGTGAGCATGATGTACTGCGGCGTGCCGCTGGGCGCCGCGCTGGCGGCGTGCATTGGTATCGCCGGCTTCAATGGCGACTGGCGCCTGGTGTTCTACGTCGGCGGCATCGTGCCCCTGCTGATCGTGCCGTTGCTGGCGTTCTACCTGCCGGAGTCGAGCCAGTTCCATCAGCGTTCCGCCAATGAGGCACCGCGCATCAGCGTCTGGCATGGCCTGTTTCGCGAAGGCTCGGCCATTGCCACGCTGCTTCTGTGGGTGAGCTACTTCTTCACCCTGATGGTCGTGTACATCCTGATCAACTGGTTGCCGAGCCTGCTGGTGGGGCAGGGATTCAGCCCGAGCCAGGCCGGCTGGGTGATGCTCGCCCTGCAACTGGGAGCGGCCATTGGCACCCTGATGCTCGGCGCGCTGCTGGATCGATTGCCCGCCTGGGCCATGGCCGCGCTGATCTACCTCGGCATCCTCGGCTCACTGGCCGCGCTGGGTTTGTCTAGCGAGTTCGGCAGCATGGTCGCGGCCGGCTTCGTCGCCGGCATGTTCGCCACGGGCGGTCAGGGTGTGCTCTACGCGCTGGCGCCGCTGTTCTATCGCACCGAGGTGCGCGCCACTGGTGTTGGCAGTGCAGTGGCAGTGGGGCGGCTGGGCGCCATGAGCGGGCCGCTGGTGGCCGGTCAGATGCTCGCCCTCGGTACCGGCACCGCTGGCGTGCTGCTGGCTTCCGCGCCCGGCATCGTCATCGCCGCCCTAGCCATGTTCTGCCTGTCGGCCCGCCGCAAGGTCGCGCAACCCGTCTGATCCACCCCGTCCCCGAATGACCGCCCATGCCGCTGATGCGGCAGGGCCTCTTACAACTACAAGAAAGAGATCATCGCCATGCGCCAGACTGCCCTCGTTGCAGCCGGTTTCACCCTGTCCGCCATTTGTACCTCGCTGGCCCAGGCCGGCCGCTTCGTCGAAGACAGCCGCGCCACCCTGAACCTGCGCAACTACTACTTCGACCGCAACTACATCAACGACACACCGCAGCCCGCCCTGCGGGAGTGGGCGCAGGGATTCATCGCTACCTTCAATTCCGGTTTCACCGAGGGCCCGGTCGGCCTCGGCCTGGACGCCACCGGCATGCTCGGTGTGAAACTCGACTCGTCGTCATCGCGCAGCGGCAGCGGCCTGTTGCCGGTGGACCTGCAAACCCGCGAGGCGGCGGACGATTACTCCGAGCTGGGGCTGACCGCCAAGGTGAAGGTGTCCCGCAGCGAGTTGCAGGCCGGCACCGTCAGCACTTTCCTTCCCATTGCCTTCGCCAGCCCGACGCGCTTGCTGCCGCAGACCTTCCGGGGCGTCTACCTGCGCTCCCAGGAGCTGGACGACCTGACCCTGCACGCCGGCTGGCTGGATCGCATCAACCTGCGCGACTCCACCGACTACCAGCCGATGACGGTGGCCGCACCCAACCGTCGCTTCAATGGCGCGGCCGAGTCCGACCGTTTCACCTTCATCGGCGGCGACTACGCCTGGTCCGACACCCTGACGCTGAAGTACTACCACGCCGAACTGGACCAGATGTACCGCAAGGATTACTTCGGTTTCGTCGATGACCGGCCAGTTGGGGAGGGCAGATTGAAGAGTGATTTCCGCCTGTTCGTCACCGGCGAGGACGGTGCCGCCAAGGCGGGCAAGGTAGACAACCGCAATTCGGCGCTGATGCTCACCTACCGCTGGGGCGTACACAGCCTGGGTGCCGGTTACATGCAACTGGATGGCGACACGGCCATGCCGTACCTGTACGGCACGGAACCGTTGGTGATCACCGAGGGCACCCTCAGCTCCGAGTTCATCAATGCGAAGGAACGAAGCTGGCAAGTTCGCTACGAGCACGACTTCAGTCATGCCGGCGTGCCGGGCCTTAAGGGCATGCTGCGCTATGTGAGGGGTAACAACATCGAGCTACCGACGCTGGGCGGCAGCGACCTGACGGAAAGCGAGAAGGACATCGAGCTGTCCTATGCGGTGCAGAACGGGCCGATGAAAGGACTGGCCATACGCCTGCGCCACGCCTGGTACCGCAATGACTTCGCCCGCCAGGCAAGCCACCGGGATGACAACGAGCTACGGGTGAACGTCGATTACACCCTGGCGATCTGGTAGCGAGAAGCGCGCCGCTTTTCCTGTGGGGGGCGATTTCAATCGCCAAAAAGGGCGAAGCCCTGCCCAGAACTGCCGAAGGGGGAAGCACCAGCCCTCTCGCTCGGCACATGGCCTCTGCGCCTGGCTCACCGTCGAACTTGCAGGCGCTAGGGGGACGCCGAGATCTTGCTCGCGCACAGTCCGAGCACGATCTTTCGCGAGCAAGCTCGCTCCTACAGAAAATCCGACTTCATCCTGATAATTGGAGCATTTCTATCGTCACAGGCAGAGCCGATGACTCATGACCACGCCCTAAGGGCGTGGTTTCCCAAGTTCAAATGAATTCGCCCCTACAAAGGAGCTCGCCCGGACGAGTCAGCCGTGCTTTGCGCGGCTGGCCTGCACCACGCGATGGGCCGGAACCCGCAGTTGCGCCAGCAGGTACTCGGCAAACTCAGGGGAGAAGGGCTGCAGGGCGATGGCGCGTTCCATGCACCCCAGCCAGGCGCCGCTGAGGGCTTCGTCGATGGGCCATTGGGCGTGGAAGGAGGGAATGGCGATGGAGCCGTACTTCTCGCTGAACAGCTTCGGCCCACCCAGCCAGCCGCTGAGGAAACAGGTCAGCTTGTCGCGGGACTGCTCCAGGCTTTCCGGGTGCAGACGGCGGAGGTCGGCGGCTTCGGGCAGTTCGTCCATCAGCCGGTAGAAGTCATCCACCAGCCGGCGCAGGCCGTCGATGCCGCCAGCGGCCTGGTAGGAAGCGTCGCCGGTACCGAAGGGAGGTGGGGTGCTCATGGGCAAGCTCTAGCGGGAACAGGGGCCGGCATCATATCCGCCTGGCCACGGGTTGTCCGGCCGGTTGGTCGTCTCGATCCTCAAGAAACTCGGTCGGCTCGGAGCCATCGGCGTTGAGCTGGAAGATGCGCGCTGGGCGTCCTTCGGGATCGAAGAACACCTGGCCAAGACCTGCGGAATTCCACAGGCGTTCACCAGCCTTGCTGTGTTCCGGTGTACGTGGCATCACCTTCATCGGGCGGCGCTTGGTGAACCAGTTCAGTGGGGATCGCGGCGAGTAGAGCCAGCGATTCAGGCGGTCGAACACATCCAGCAGGCGCCGGGGGAATTCGTTCTTGATGCCGCTGCTGGTGATCTGCCAGATCTTCGGCCCCTGCTGGCGGTGGCGGATCAGCACCTCGTAGACGAAGGAGTAGTGCACGTCGCCGGAGAGGATGACGTAGGAGCCCGGCGTACGGGAGTGGCGGAAGATGTTGAGGATCACCTGGGCCGCACCGCGGTGGGCCATCCAGTTTTCCGCATCCACCAGCAGCGGATGGCCGAAGGCGCTGAACACCCGTTGCACGGTTTCGATCAGCTTGACCCCGAAGACCGGCGCCGGGGAAACGATGATGGCCGAGGGATGGTCCAGCAGCTCCTGTTGCAGCTCGCTCAGCGCCTCCCAGTCCAGCAGGCCGGAGGGGCGCTTGAGGTCGATCTCGCTGCGCCAGCGACGGGTACGGGTGTCCAGCACAACCAGTGCCGGAGTGGTAGGCAGCACGTACTGCCAGCGATTGAATGTGATCAGGCGGTCGATCAGCCGGTCCAGGGCAGGGCTGTCGAGATGGTTGTCGTCGGCCGCGCTGGCGGCGAGCGCCTCGGTCTGCGCCAGCACTTCGGTAAAGGCATCGGGGTCGTTACCCCAGCCCTGGCAGAGCATGTAGGCGAGCAGAGCGTTGCCGATGATGCGCTTGGAAAATGGATGACCATAGGCGGTCAGCTCCCACTGGGCGGAGAGGTTCCAGTCATCGGTGATGTCATGGTCATCGAAGATCATCAGCGTCGGTAGGTGAGCGAATACCCGCGCCGCACCCGGCAGTCCCTCACGAAAGCCCTGCAGGCGCGTTTCTTCCAGGCGGTAGCGCTCTGCTTCGTTCGGCGCCAGTGGCGGCATCTGCGGTGCCACCAGTGTCCAGGGCACCGGCGACCAGACCAGCAGGTACATGGCCATGACCTCGGCCAGGGTCACCAGGTGGTTCTCCGCATTGCTGCTGGTGAAGATGGGTTTGCGTGCACCACCGAAGAAGCGCTCGCGCAGGGTTTCGTTGCTTTCCAGCGCGGGCAGCAGGTCAGCCCGGCGGTAGTAGCCGGCCGGGTGCGCATACAGCCCGGCGCTGTCGCTCACCACGGCGCCTTCCAGGCGCTCGTCGAACAGGCCGATTCGGGCGATCAACTGGTGGATGGCCCGCAGCATGGGCCCGGCCACGTCATCGGCGTAGACCTGGTCGCCGCTCAGCATCAGCAGTGCCGGCCGCTGTTCCGGCGTGGGGTTGGCGGCCAGCAGGCGGTCGGCGCAGAGCAGGCCATCGTTGGCCGGATAGTGAGGTTTCCGGCAGGAACCGTGGAGCATCTGGTCGATTCGTGAGCGCAGGACGAAGCTGGGGCAGGTGGCATGCGCGTGGATCAGGTGCGGTGCCCACTGGGCGATGCCTTCGCCGTCGATCAGCAGGTCGTAGTCGATCTGCTGATCAAGGGGGAGGGAGGTTTTCAGGCGCAGGTCGATCAAGTGCAGGAAGGCATGGCGGCCGAGGGGGATTACCCGGCAGCTTTCCTCACCCAGGGAATAATCGATGCCACCTTCCAGCGACAGCCGCAGCACCGGCGACAGCCTGCGCGAACCCACCAGCCAGAACACAAGGCGGCGGGATTCGATGCGGCGCAACATGGGGCCGGCAAGCACTACGGGAAGGGTTTCCTGGGAAGCGGCAACGGACATCGGGACAACGGGCCTGTGCAAATGAGCTCAACAGGATAACGCGCGCGGCGTGCAGGGCTCCGTAACCGCTTGAAAAAAACTCAGCCGAGTCGTGCGTTTAAATCGATTGGCAGACTGCGGCGGGGGCTTCTAGCATCCATTGTCTGACCCCGCGCTGGCGCCATGGAGCCGCCGGCCGCCCAGCCCTGATGGAACGGCCTGCCCACGGAGGCAACCATGCTTCAGGTTCCGCTCGATGGCGCTCCGCCATTCTCACCAGGCACACCTGCCGAAGCTCATTCAGGCTCGCCCTGATCCATTCCTTTACCTGCCTTGGATTCCGGGGCTGCCGTATCGCCCCGGCCAACCGTGAAGCGCCCGCGTTGGCGGGTTTCTGTCCTGATGAAATCATCCGGGAGGCGATATGGCTCTCACCCTGAAGATCAATGGCGCCGAGCACAGCGTCGATGTGGACCCCGACACGCCGCTGCTCTGGGTATTGCGCGACGTGCTGGGGATGACCGGAACCAAGTTCGGTTGCGGCATGGCCCTGTGCGGCGCCTGTACCGTGCACATGAATGGCGCTGCCGTGCGCTCCTGCGTGATGCCGGTGAGCAGCATGGTCGGTGCGGAAATCACCACCATCGAAGGCATTGGCGATACCGACGTCGGCAAGCGCGTGCAAGAAGCCTGGCTGGCCAAGGAAGTGGTGCAGTGCGGCTACTGTCAGTCGGGGCAGATCATGTCGGCCAGCGCGCTGTTGGCCAGCAATGGCAACCCCAGCGATGCGGAAATCGACGGCGCCATGTCCGGCAATATCTGCCGCTGCGGTACCTACCTGCGCATCCGTGAAGCCATCAAGGTGGCGGCCCAGGCACAGCCGGCCAAGGTGGAGGGCGCAGCATGAACGACATGACTTCCTTCGCCGGTCCCGGCTTCAGCCGCCGAGGCTTCCTCAAGGCTGGCGCTGCGGTGGGCGGTGGCCTGCTGATCAGCTTCGCGCTGCCGGGCGTGATGGGCGACGCCCAGGCCGCCGAGGGCGAGTTCAGCCCCAACGCATACATTCGTATCGACCGTAGCGGCAAGGTGTTCCTGATCATCCAGCCGGTGGAAATGGGCCAGGCCACCTACACCTCCATGCCCGCGCTGATCGCCGAGGAACTGGAAGTGTCCCTCGACCAGGTGGTGATCGAGCACGCTCCAGCCGACGACAAGCGCTACGCCAATCCCATGCTGGGCTTCCAGGTCACTGGCGGCTCGACGTCGGTGCCCGCCAACTGGATACCCCTGCGCCAGGCCGGCGCCACCGCGCGCACCCTGCTGGTGACGGCGGCCGCGCAACACTGGTCGGTGCCGGTGGAAAGCTGCAAGGCGGAGAACGGCGCTGTCGTGCATGCCGAAAGCGGTCGCAAGCTCGGCTACGGCGAACTGGTGGATGCCGCCGCGAAGTTGCCGGTCCCGGCTGAGGTGACCCTCAAGGACCCGGCCCAGTTCAAGCTGATCGGCACGCCAGCCAAGCGCACTGACGGCCCCGCCAAGGTCACCGGTAAGGCGATGTTCGGTATCGATGCCCGTCCCGAGGGGGTGAAGGTTGCCGCGATCACCATCTGCCCGGTCATCGGCGGCACCCTGGCCGAAGTGGACGAGGCGCCGGCCATGGCGGTCAAGGGCGTGCACAAGGTGGTGCGCACCCAGGATGCGGTGGCGGTGATCGCTGATCATATGGGGGCCGCACGCAAGGGCCTGGCGGCGTTGCAGATCAAGTGGAACGAAGGCGAGAACGCCAAGGTTTCCAGCGCCGAGATGCTGAAGAATATCCAGGAGGCGTCGAAGGGTGAGGGCGTGCAGTCCCGCGCCGAAGGCGATGTGCCGGCTGCCATGGCCAAGGCGGCGAAGAAGGTCGAGGTGACCTATCAGGTGCCCTTCCTGGCCCATGCCTGCATGGAGCCAGTCAACTGCACCGCTCACGTGCGCAAGGACGGCTGCGACCTCTGGCTCGGCATCCAGGTGCCCGCGCGGGCCAAGACCCTCGCCGCCGAGCTCACCGGCCTGCCCGAAGACAAGGTGGTGGTGCACAACCAGCTGCTCGGCGGTGGCTTTGGCCGGCGCCTGGAAACGGACTTCGTCGGCCATGCGGTGGAAGTCGCCAAGCAGGTGGATTACCCGGTGAAGGTCATTTACTCCCGCGAGGAAGACACCCGTCACAGCACCCTGCGGCCGTTCCACTACAACCACCTGTCCGCTGGCCTGGATGAACAGGGACGACCCATTGCCTGGACCCACAAGGTCACCGGCGGGTCCATCATCGCGCGCTGGGCGCCGAACCGATTCATGAACGGGATCGACGGCGATGCCGTGCGCGATGCCTGCGGGCCCTACGGCTTCCCCAACCTTGCGGTGCACTACGTGCGCCACGAACCGCCAAAGGGCATCACCCCGGCTTTCTGGCGCGGGGTTGGCCATACGCAGAACGCCTTCATGGTGGAGGGCTTCATGGACGAGCTGGCGGCCATGAACAAGGTCGATCCCTTCACCTACCGCGCGCCGCTGCTGGAGAAACACCCTCGCGCGCTGAAGGTGCTGGAAACCCTGCGGGAGAAATCCGGCTGGGACTCGCCACTTCCGGCCGGGCAAGGTCGCGGCCTGGCGCTGACGTACTGCTTCGGCACCTACGCGGCGCAGGTGGCGGAAGTCAGCGTGGATGCCAGTGGTGCGGTGAAGGTGAACAAGGTCACCTGCGTGGTGGATTGCGGCATTCCCATCAACCCGGACTCGGTGGTGGCGCAGATGCAGGGCGGCACCATCTTCGGTCTGACGGCGACGCTGTTCGGCAACATCACCTTCAAGGACGGCCGGGTGGAACAGGCCAACTTCGACAGCTATCGGTTGCTGCGCCTGAACGAGATTCCGCCCATCGAGACCCACATCATCAACAGCGGCGAATCCCCTGGTGGCCTGGGCGAAGTTTCCACCGTGGTCATCGCTCCGGCGGTGGTCAACGCCATCTACGCCGCCACCGGCAAACGCCTGCGTAGCCTGCCCATCGATCCGGCGCAGCTCAAGCAAGCCTGACGAGTCTTCTGATAGCCCCTCTCACCGCGTGGAGAGGGGCGGCTTCTTCATTCCCGAACCTGCCTTGCTACTGCTGGTAAGTGCCCACCCGGCGGGGCACAGCACGCCATACGCTTGCAAAAAACTCAATCAGCCGCGGTCTTTATATCGTTTGTCGGGCTCCCACCCGATGTCGACCATAGCCTCAGTCCAGAGCCGTTCACGCGGCTGAAAACAACAGGAGGTCGACATGAACCCACTGCCATCCCTATGGGGCGACGCCAGTCCCTCGCGTTTGCTTGGCTCCCGTCACATCGCCACGGGCGAACTGGTTTTCCCGGCGCTGCCCGCGCATTCGCCGCTGGCCGATCAGTACCGCACCGAGACGCTGGCCGGCGCGGGCGAGCTGTACAGCTTCACCATCATCCATCCTGGCTCGAAGAGCGGCCTGGCGCCCTTTGCCTTGGGCTATCTGGACCTCGAAGGTCCGGTCCGCCTGTTCGGCCGCATCGACGGCAGCGAGCGTCCGGTGATCGGCGCCAGCTACCGCGTCGTGCCCAATGAAACCTATGGCTATCTGTTCGAATCCGTGGAGGCCCGCCCATGAGCCAGATGCATGTAATGGGCGGCGCCATGACCCGCTTCGGTCGTCACCAGGGCGTGATGGCGCCGGAACTGGCCCAGCAGGCGATCCTCGCTGCCGTGACTGACTCGGGCCTCGCGCTGAAGGATATCCAGGCGATTTACTGCGCCAACGTGCTCGGCGGCATGATCCTCGGCCAGGTGATCCTGCGGGACCTCGGGCTCGCCGGCATCCCCGTCTACAACGTCGAGAACGCTTGCGCCAGCGGCGCCACGGCCGTGCACCTGGCGCGCCACGCGCTGCTGGCCGGGCAGTACGAGCGCGTGCTGGTCTTCGGCATCGAGCAACTGACCCAGCTGGGCGGCGGCACCATCCCGCTGCAACGCAACGACGAGAAAACCGACCTCTACGCCAAGGCCGGCATGGTGTTGCCGGCGGTCTACGCCATGCGTGCCACCCGTTTTATCCATGAGCGCGGCGCCACGCCGACCGACCTCGCCCGCGTGGCGGTGAAGAACCGCCATCACGGTTCCCTCAATGAATACGCCCAGCAGCGCAGCGAAGTGACCCTGGAAGAGGTGCTGGGCTCACGGATGATCGCCGACCCGCTGACGCTGCTGCAGTGCTGTCCGTCCCAGGTCGATGGCGCCGCTGCCCTGGTGCTCGGCAACAAACCCGGCCCCCACGCCCGGGACGTGCGCGTGCTCGGCTCCATCGTCGTATCCGGTCTGCGCGAAGGCGCCCGTGACGACATCCTCGATGCTGAAATCACCGCCCGCGCCGCACGCCTGGCTTACGAGCAGGCAGGTGTCGACCCTCGTGACGTCGGCGTGGTGGAACTGCACGACGCCTTCACCATCGCCGAACTCCTCTACTACGAAGCCCTCGGTCTCGCACCTCACGGTGAAGCGGTCGCATTGCTGCATTCCGGCGCTACCGCACTGGGCGGGCGGGTGCCGGTAAATCCCAGCGGCGGCCTGCTCGCCAAGGGACATCCACTTGGCGCCACCGGCGTAGCGCAGATGGTCGAGCTGATGTGGCAACTACAGGGCCGCGCCACGGGACGCCAGGCCGACAACCCGCGCATCGGCGTTGCCCAGTGCACTGGTGGCGGCATTGCCGGCGTGGACCACGCTGCGTCCTCCGTTCATGTGCTGGGGGTGTGAAATGACTGCACAACGTTTCCATGAAGGCCAGGTGGCTGCCGTGACTGGCGCCGCCCGTGGCATTGGCCTGGGCATCGCCACTCGCCTGGCGCGCCAGGGCGTCACCGTCTACCTGCTGGATCGCGATGCAGCGGTCTTGCTGGAGGCCGTCAAGCAGTTGCAGGAGGAGGGGTACGATGCCCACGGCATCTCCCTGGACCTGACCCAGGGGGCCGACGTTGAGGGTGCCTTCGCGAAGATGCGGGAAATCTCCGGGCGCCTGGACTTCCTCGTGAACAACGCCGGTGTGGTGCGGGACAAGCGCTTCCTGAAGATGACGGAGGACGACTGGGACCTGGTGGTGGATACCAACCTGCGCGCGCAGTTCCTCTGCTGCAAGGCGGCATTGCCGTTGATGCTGGAGGCGGGCTTCGGACGCATCGTCAACCTGTCGTCCCGCGCCTGGCTGGGCGGCTTCGGCCAGGCCAACTACTCCGCCGCCAAGGGCGGTGTGGTGAGCCTGACCCGCAGCCTGGCCATCGAGTTCGCCGCCAAGGGCATCACCGTCAATACCATCGCGCCCGGCATCGTCGATACGCCGCTGTTCCAGGCCTTCGAACCGGACGTGCAGGCACGCCTGAAGGACACCGTTCCGGTCAAGCGGATCGGCTCGCCGGACGATATCGCCAACGCGGTGGAGTTCTTCCTCGACCCAGCCAGTTCCTACGTCACCGGCCAGACGCTCTACGTCTGCGGCGGGCGCAGCCTGTCGTCGGCCAGCGTCTGAGGAGGTCATCATGCCTGTGCACATGTCAATCCAGGGGGCGATCGCGGTCATCCGCCTCGATCGCCCGGAAGCCCTCAACGCACTGGACATCGACTCCCTGCGTGCCCTTCGCGGGCACCTGGTGGACGTCCGGGACAACCGTGATATCCGCGCCGCGATCATTAGCGGCGAGGGTGATCGTGCCTTCTGCGTCGGTGCCGATCTGAAGAGCACACGCGCCTCCCACGCGTCTTACGCCGAGGCGCTGTTCCTCGACAAGGAACTGGCGGCCGACGACGGGCTGTACATCCGTCTGATGGACCTTTCCGACCTCGACCTGCGCAAGCCGCTAATCGCTGCCATCAACGGCCACTGCCTCGGCGGTGGCCTGGAACTGGCACTGCAATGCGACCTGCGCATCGCCTCCAGCAACGCCAGCTTCGGGCTGCCGGAAGCGGTGGTGGGCTCCATACCGGCAGTGTCCGGTCTGCATCGTCTGCTCAAGGCGGTTCCCCAGGCCCATGCGATGCAGATGGCCCTGACCGGCCAGCGCATCGATGCCGCCAAGGCACTGGGCATCGGGCTGGTTTCGGAGTTGGTGCAAACGCCCGAGGCATTGCTGCAACGCGCTCTGGAACTGGGTGAGCGGATTGCCGTGGCGGCGCCGCTGGCGATCCAGGCCCTGCAATCGCTGGCGCGGCAGACGGCGCACTTGTCCGATGCCGACGCCCAGCGCCTGACTGAACTCTACTGGGGCGTTCTCCGCGACACCGAGGACCGCCTTGAAGGCCGCGCGGCGTTCGCCGAGAAGCGCCCGCCGCAGTACAAGGGGCGCTAGGCGCCGGGGAGGATCACCATGCAACTGCGCAATCCATTCCTGCAGAGCCTTGGCGTCGAACTGGTCCATTGGGCCGCCGGCGCCGCGGAGTTCCGCATGCCCATCGAGGCTCGCCACCTGAACCGCCAGGGCATGCTGCACGGCGGCTTAGTCGCGACGCTGCTGGATGCTGCCTGCGGCTACGCCGGGCTGCACGCGTCCGAAGACGAGGAAGAAATTCACGGCGTGACGGTGATGCTGAATATCGCCTACCTGAAGGCGGCGCGCGCCGGCACCGTCATCGCCCAGGGCCGGGTCAATCGCAGTGGCCGCAGTCTCTACTTCGCCGAGGCATCACTGGAAACGCTGGACGGCGAGCTGCTGGCCACCGCCCAGGGGACCTTCAAGCAGGGAGAGCGCCGCCATGTTGCGTAACGCTTTGCAGGGCCTGACGGTGCTGGACTTCACCCAGATCGCCGCCGGCCCCACTTGCACCATGCTGCTGGCCGACATGGGCGCGCGGGTAATCAAGGTCGAGCCGCCGGAAGGCGACCTTGGCCGCACCCTCGGCCCGGCCTGGGTAGGGGATTCCAGCGCCCTTTACCACGGATTCAACCGGGGCAAGCAGGGGCTCTGCCTGGACCTGAAGAACCCGCAGGGATTGGCCGTGGCCCGGCGCCTGGTGGAAGAAGCGGATGTGCTGATCGAAAGCATGCGGCCCGGCGTGATGGCCCGGCTTGGCCTTGGATTCGAGGCGGTGCAGGCGATCAATCCGGCGCTGGTCTACTGCTCCATATCCGCCTATGGCCAGGACGGTCCTTATGCTGACCGCGCCGGGGTGGATGGCATCCTCCAGGCGGACTCCGGGCTGATGAGCCTGATCGGCACGCCCGGTGCGCCGCCCTGCAAGGTGCAGGCACCGGTGGTGGATGTGGTGACCGGCTACATGGCCTGCATGGCCATCCTCGCGAAACTCCAGGCCCGTCATCGGGACGGGCAGGGCGGCCACCTGGACGTGAGCCTGATGAACTCTGCCCTGGCGTTGCAGCAATCGTCCATCAGCAGCTACCTGCGCGACGGCGAGCTGCCCACGCCCATTGGCAGTGCCGCGCCGTACTCGGCGCCCAATGAAGCGTTCCAGACGGAGGATGGCTGGCTGATGGTGGCGGCCTACAACGGCAACCGCTGGGAGCGCCTGTGCAGGGTAGTTGGCAATCCGCACTGGGCGAGCGACCCGCGCTTCATCACCTCCGCGAAGCGTGTGGTGCATCGGGCTGAAATGCAGGACGCGCTCAATGGAATCTTCCGTACCCGCAGCACTGGGTACTGGCTGGAACGCCTGCGCGAGGCGGACATCCTCTGCGCCCGGGTGGCCGACTACAGCGACCTGCTGGAACACCCGCAACTGGCTAGCAACGGCATGCTCGCGACCATCGAGCATCCGAGGCACGGTGCGCTGCGGGTCCCGGGTTTCCCGGTGAACAGCGCCGAGGCCGCGCAGCAGCCCTACCGCCCGGCACCAGACAAGGGCGAGCATTCCCGCGAGCTGCTGACGGAGATGGGCTTCAGCCAAGTGGAGGTAGGACAGATGTTGGCAAGCGGAGCGGTGATCGCGGCGTAGTGTAGGAGCGAGCTTGCTCGCGAAAGGCCGAGCTCAGGAGCTTCGCCAGCGAGCTGGCTCCTACAGGGATGGTGCGGGCTTTATGTAGGAGCGAGCTTGCTCGCGAAAGGACGGGCTCAGAGCTTCGCCAGCAAGCTGGCTCCTACAGGGATGGTGCGGGCTTTATGTAGGAGCGAGCTTGCTCGCGAAAGGACGGGCTCAGGAGCTTCGCCAGCAAGCTGGCTCCTACAGCGATGGTGCGGGCTTTATGTAGGAGCGAGCTTGCTCGCGAAAGGACGGGCTCAGAGCTTCGCCAGCGAGCTGGCTCCTACAGGGATGGTGCGGGCTTTATGTAGGAGCGAGCTTGCTCGCGAAAGGACGGGCTCAGAGCTTCGCCAGCAAGCTGGCTTCTACAGCGATGGTGCGGGCTTTATGTAGGAGCGAGCTTGCTCGCGAAAGGCCGAGCTCAGGAGTTTCGCCAGCAAGCTCGCTCCTACAGGTAGATCGTTACCCGATCCTTGCTCCGGCCAGGCCTTCCAATACCTGCACCACATGGGTCATGTCACGGGTTGATTCGCCGCTGTTGATGGCCTGGTCGAAGAGTTGTTTGACCACCGCGCAGGTCAGCGCGGGCGTTCCGTTGGCTTCGGCCTCGGCCAGGAACAGGCGGATGTCCTTGCGCATCAGGTCGAGGCGGAACCCGAAGTCGAATTCACGCTTGAGCACGGTGCCCGCCAGGATCTGTTCGCTGGTGTAGCTGCGCGCCGTGCTGGCGTTGAGGATGTCCAGCATCAGCCCAGGTTCGAGGCCGGCCTTGATGCCGAACAGCAGCGCCTCGCTGGTGGCGACCAGCGTGGCGCCGACGATCATGTTGTTCACCAGCTTGAGGCTCTGGCCGAGGCCGGGTGTGTCTCCGAGGTGAACCACCTTGCGGCCGAACGCGGCGAACACCGGCTGGCAGCGCGCATAGGCCGCGGCAGGGCCGCCTACCATCACCGACAGGGTGCCGGCTTCGGCACCGGCGACGCCGCCGGCCAGTGGCGCGTCCAGTGTCGTGATGCCGCGCGCCTTGAGTGCCTGGTCGAGGCGGCGGGCGACGCTCGGGCCGGTGGTGGAATGGTCCACCAGCACGCGCACGCGCTCGCCGTGGATCACGCCGTTCTCGCCCAGCACAACCTGTTCGACGATCTCCGGCGTCGGCACGCAGACCAGCACGATTTGCGCGGCGTCGGCCACCGCCCGTGGTGTGGCGTGACTGCGGGCGCCGCGTTGCAGCAGGGGTTCGAGGGCTTGGGGGTTGCTGTCGCAGAGTTCCAGGCCGAAGCCATGGTCCAGCAGGTGACGCGCCATTCTCTGGCCCATGGCGCCGAGGCCGATGAAACCGATGCTCTCGTTCATTCTTGTCGCTCCAGTTCAACGGATGGGTCTTCACCCCTGTTCGGGTGAAGAGGGCCATCCTAGAAAGCCGCGAGCGACGCGGACAAAGCACTTTTGAGCCTGGGAACGTTGAGGAAAACTCAAGCGGCCTGACGGGTCTGGCGTGCCTGCTCCAGCAACCATAGGCGGAAGGTGGACATGTCGTCGCTTTCCGGCCGGTGTCTCGGCGTGAGCAGGTAATAGGTGTAGGCGCCCATGTCGACGGTCTGTGGGAACGGGCGCACGAGGGTGCCGTCGCGCAGTTCCTTTTCCACCAGGAACAACTGGGCGATGGCGATGCCCTGGCCGCCGGTGGCCGCCGCATAGGCCATCGACGAGCTCTGGTAGGTCATGCCGGCTCGTGCATCCACCGCGCTACCGACGCCGGCGGCCTGCAACCAGTGGCTCCAGTCGTCTGGCCGCGCGATGGAATGCAGCATCGTGTACTCGGCCACGTCCGCTGGCTCCTGCAGGCCGGGGCCGATGTCGAGCAGCGTGGGGCTGCACACCGGGGCGAGGATGTTGTCGCTGAGGACATGGCAATTGCAGTTGGGCCAGTCGCCGTTGCCGAGGCGGATGGCTGCGTCCAGGTCTTCCTTGTGGAAGTCCACCGGGTCCAGGGACGCGGTCAGCAGCACCTCGATCTTGGGATTCTCCTGATGGAAGCTGGCCAGTCGAGGAATCAGCCATTGCATGGCGAAGGTGGTATAGGCGCGCACCTTGATCTGCCGGCGCTTGGCTGGGCGCTTGAGCTTGCGGGTGGCACTGCGCAGTTCTTCGATGATCCGCGCCACCGCCTTGAAGTACTGCTCGCCCGCTGGGGTCAGGGTGATCTGCCGGTGCCCACGGAGGAACAGCGGCTGCTCCATGTATTCCTCCAGCGCGCGTATCTGCCGGGAAACGGCACCGGGCGTGACGTTCAGTTCATCGGCGGCAAGGGTGATGCTGAGGTGCCGGGCGACGGCTTCGAAAGCCCGCACGGCGTTGAGTGGCGGCAGTCTGTCCATGTTCCGGATCTTCTTGTCTGAGAGGTGAAATGGCGCGGAATCTTACTCTAGTTCTGATTGAGTAAATCTCAAGCGAAAGGGCTGTTTTAATCGTTTGTCGCGGCCTCCGGCGGGTTCCTAGCATCGGCTCCGGACGTACCACAACAACAATAGAGAGCCGCTCCATGACCACTCCCAACCGGACCACTCGCATGGGTCCGCAAACCCTGTTTGCGCTCTTCGGTCTGACCCTGGGTGCCCACGGCACCGCCAGCGCCGATTTCATCAATGATTCCAAGGCCAGCCTGGAATTGCGCAACTTCTACTTCAACCGTGACTTCCGCCAGGACAGCGCGCCGCAGAGCAAGGCCGAGGAATGGGCGCAGGGATTCCTGCTGCGTTACGAATCGGGCTTTACCGAGGGGCCGGTCGGCGTCGGTGTCGACGCACTGGGCTTGTTCGGCGTGAAGCTCGATTCCAGCCCGGACCGCACCGGCACCGGCCTGCTGCAATCCGATCGCGAAAAGCCCAATCGCGCGCAGGACGAATACGGTGAGCTGCGGCTGACCGCCAAGCTGCGCGCGTCCCAGAGCCTGCTGAAGGTCGGCACCCTGCAGCCGAAGCTTCCCATTGCGCTGTCGAACGATAGCCGCCTGCTGCCGCAGACTTTCCGGGGTGCCTGGCTGAGCAGCGCCGAGGTGCAGAACCTGAGCCTGGACCTCGGCCGGATCGACCGCGTGAACCTGCGCAACTCCTCCGATAACGAGGACATGCAGGTGTTCAATGGCGGGGCGCGGAACATCGTTCTGGGCCACCACAAGACCAGCGACGCGCTGGACTTCGCTGGCGCCACCTACAAATGGACGCCGGCCCTGACTACCTCCTATCACTACGGTGCGCTGGACGGTATCTACCGCCAGCACTACTTCACCTTTGGCCACCTGCTGGACCTGGGCGAGGCCGGCTCCATCAAATCGGACCTGCGCTGGGCGCAGAGCCAGGACGACGGCGGCAGCAACGTCGACAACCGCGCGCTGGGGACGATGTTCACCTACAAGCGCGGTCCCCATGCGTTGGGGCTCGGCTACCAGCGCATGTCCGGCGACACCGGTTTTGCCTACGTCAGCGGCGCCGACGGCTACCTGGTGAATCTGGTGCAGGTGAACGACTTCGGCAACGAGGACGAACGCTCGTGGCAGGCGCGCTATGACTTCGACTTTGCCTCCCTCGGCGTACCCGGACTGACCTTCATGACCCGCTATCTATCGGGCGACGGCGTGGCTGTGAACGGGCGAGTGGAGGAGGGCAAGGAGTGGGAGCGGGATACCGACATCGCTTATGTGGTGCAGGGTGGGCCGCTGAAGAACCTCGGTCTCAAATGGCGCAACGCGACGGTGCGCAGCAACTTCGGTCCGGATATCGACGAGAACCGGCTGATCGTGACCTATACCGTGCCGCTGTGGTGATGTGAGTACGGATTCAATCATCGCGACATAACGATGGGTTTCGCTTCGCTCTACCACATCCTACAGGGCCATTCGTAGGATGGGTTGAGCCTGCGAAACCCATCACGACAAAGCGATGATGTCCCAGGATCAACCACATTCCGCGAGCTGAAATAAAAGAAACCCCGCACAAGGCGGGGCTTTGTTTTGAAGCGGACTTCAAAGCCGGATGATCACCGACTTCAACTGGGTGTAGTGGGAAAGGGCGTCGATGCCTTGCTCGCGGCCATAGCCGCTTTGCTTGAAACCGCCGCACGGAGTCTGGACAAAGCCGCCGCTGTACTCGTTGACGACGATGCGCCCGGCCTCCAGGCCTGCCGCCATGCGATGCACGCGGCCGATGTCGCGGCTCCAGATGCCGGCGCCCAGGCCGAACTCGCTGTCATTGGCGATGCGCAGGGCATCGGCCTCGTCCTTGAAGGGAATGACGCAGAGGATGGGGCCGAAGATTTCTTCCCGGGCCAGGGTCATGTCGTTGGTCACGCCGGTGTAGACGGTGGGCTCGATGTACCAGCCCTTGCCCAGGTTTTCGCCGCTGGCCACCTTGCCGCCGATGGCCGGTTTCAGACCCTCGCGCGCGGCGATCTCGAAGTAGCTCTGGATCTTCTCGAACTGCGCTTTCGTGGTGATGGGCCCGGAGGTGGAGTCGAAGTCCGGGCCGAGACGCAGGGCGGCGACTTCGGTCACCAGCTTCTCGACGAAGCGGTCATGGACGTTTTCCTGCACCAGCAGGCGGGTGCCGGCGCAGCACCATTGGCCGCTGTTCCAGGTGAAGGCGGTGGTGGCGCCCTTGGCGGCGGCGTCGAGGTCGGCGTCGTCGAAGACGATATTGGCCGACTTGCCACCCAGTTCCAGGGTCAACGGCAGGATGCGTTCGGCGGCGATGCGGCCCAGCTCCTGGCCCGCCGTGATGCCGCCGGTGAAGGAGATCTTGCGCATCAGCGGATGGCGCGCCATCACCGGGCCGATGACGCTGCCCTTGCCGACGATCACGTTGAACACACCGGCAGGCAGGCCGGCTTCTTCCACGGCAATGCGCGCCAGTTCCACCAGCGATGCGGAGGTGTGCTCGGAAGGCTTGGCGACCACGGTGTTGCCGGTGGCCAGGGCCGGGGCGATGGCCCGCGCGGCCTGATGCAGCGGGGCGTTCCAGGGCAGGATGGCGCCGATCACGCCGAATGGGTCGCGGCGGGTGTAGACGTGGTAGTTCGGGCCCTGGTTGATCACTTCCCCGTCCATGGCGTTGACCAGCCCGGCATAGAACTCGAAGTACTGCGCGGTGAGGTCCATGAGCGTGGCCATCTCGCGGCCGGGCTTGCCGGTCTCGGCGCTCTCCAGCTTGCCCAGGCGGTCTTCGCTACGGCGCACGATGCGCGCCAGCTCGATCAGGATGCGGCCACGTTCGGACGGGCGCATGTCACGCCAGGCGGGCAGCGCGTCCTGGGCGGACTGGATGGCGAGCTCCACGTCCTCGGGGCCGCTGTTGGCGACTTCGCCCAGCTTCTCGCCGGTGCGTGGGTCGAATTTGTCGACGTAGCGACCATCGGCAGGCGCCAGGCAGCGTCCGCCGATGTAGCTCTCAACTTTCAGGAACATGCTTCGAGTCTCCTCAGTTCAAGGCCCGGATCATGAGTGGGTGCAGTTCTTGTTCGTCGACCCGGGCGTTGGGGGCAGGTTGGGCATTCGGCGCTTTGCCTTCAAAGGAGTTTTCAGCTTCCGTGGCTTGAAAAAATATCAAGCGTCACCTGGCCTGCATCGGGCGCCGCGCCTGCGCTGTAGCTTGCGTTTAACTCAAGCGAGCAGCGCGGAAATCTCGCTTCACCGGCCCTCCGTGGCGCTGCATCTTGCTCGCTAACCAGAAGAGAACGCCTTCGGGCGATCAACAACAAAAAGTGTGCTCACGGGAGCGATGCAATGCATAACGACAATAGTGCGATTGGTGGTCTCATGCCGGATATCAGCCCAGCCGCCACGGCCGCCGAAGGCCACAAACTGACCCGTACCGAGAAGAAGGCCATCGTGGCCGCCACGCTGGGCACCATAGTCGAGTACACGGACTGGGTGATCTACGCCACCTTCTCGTCCATCCTCGCCAAGCAATTCTTCCCGGCCGGAAACAGCCTGACCGCGCTGCTCTCGGTGCTGGCCGTATTCGCCGTGGGTTTCCTCATGCGGCCCATCGGTGGCGCGGTGCTCGGCGTGTTCGCCGACCGCTACGGCCGCAAGAAGGGCCTGACCCTGTCGATCCTGCTGATGTCAGTGGCCTCGCTGGTGATCGGCATCTGCCCCAACTACGAAAGCATCGGCATCGCGGCACCGATCATCCTGATCCTGGCGCGCCTGACCCAGGGCTTCTCCGCCGGGGGTGAATTCGGTTCCGCGTCGGCCTTCCTGATCGAGTCCGCGCCCTCCCATCGCCGTGCCTTCGCGGGCTCCTGGCAGTGGTTCGCAATCAACGCCGGCACCCTGGTGTCCTTCCTGCTCGGCGTCGTGCTGGCTTCGGTGGGCAGTGATACGGCCCTGGAAGACTGGGGCTGGCGCGTGGCGTTCGTCATCGCTGCGCTGATGGGCGTGCTGACCCTGTGGATTCGCCTGTCGGTGAAAGAGACCGAGGTATTCAAGTCCCGCGTTGCCAAGGCTGCGGTCGAGAAACGTCCGATCCGCGACATCTTCACCAAGCACCGCAAGGACGTGCTGCGAGTGATCGGCGTGGCCATGGCGGGCAACCTGCTCAATTACGTGTGGATGGTGAGCTACCCCTCGCAGGTCCATCTGGTGACCGGCATGCCGATCCGCGAAACGCTGCTGGCCGGGGTCATCGCCGTGGGGGTGTCGCTGCTGTTGCTGCCGCTGGCCGGGATGCTGGCTGACCGCATTGGTCGCCGGCCGATGCTGATCGCCTTCGCCGCCGCCTCGATCCTCTGGGCCTGGCCGAGCTTCGGATTGCTTTACCAAGGCATCAGCCTGGCGGAAGTGGCCCTGCTGCAGACGATCTCCATGGTGATCATGACCGGTTTCGGCGCCGCCTCGGCCGTGACCATGGCCGAGCAGTTCCCGGCGGAAGTGCGAGTCACCGGCATCGCCTTGCCCTATGCGCTGTCAGTCACCCTGTTCGGCGGCACTTCGCCGTACATCATGACCGCCATCTCGGGCGCCGGTTATGGCCACCTGTTCTGGATCTATCTGGTGGCAGTGAGCCTGGTGAGCCTGGTGGTCTACATCCGCATGCCGGAGATGAAGGGCCAGCCGCTGCGTTGACGATAACGCTGATTCCAATGGTTCTCCCCGGTGCGCAAGGCACACCCTACCCAAAGGCGCGGAGCCGACCGTAGGGTGCGCCGCGCGCACCGCCCATGGCCGTCATTGCTGCAGTCGCGCCGCCCGCGCGAACTCGATGAAGGCCTTGAGCACCGCCGGCACCTGGCGCCGGCTGGGGTAATAGAGGTGCAGGCCGGGGTAGTAGGGGCACCAGTCACTCAGCACTTGCACGAGGCGGCCGTCGGCAATGTGTTCGGCAACCATGTCCTCGAATACGTAAGCCAGCCCCACGCCCTGCAATGCCGGGCCCACCATCAGGCCCACGTCGCCCAGAGTCAGCGGGCCGTCCACTTCGATCTCCAGCTGCATGCCGCCACGCTCGAATTCCCAGCGATAGAAGTTGCCGCTGGGGAAGCGGTGACGGATGCACGGCAGGCCGTGCAGGTCCTCGGGTTTCTGCGGAACGGCGTGGCGTTCGAAGAAGCCTGGCGCGGCTACCACCACCGAACGCAGGTAGGGGCCGATGGGCAGAGACACCATGTCGGCCTCCAGCCGTTCGCCGAAACGCACGCCGGCGTCGTAGCCGGACGACACCACGTCCACCAGCGCGTCGTCGGCGGAGATTTCCAGGGTCACGTCCGGGTAGGCCTCGAGGAAGCGGCTGGCCAATGGCAGCAGCACCAGTTGTGCGGCGGCGCGGCCGGCATTGATGCGCAGGGTGCCGGACGGCGTATCGCGGAACTGGTTGAGGTCTTCAAGGGCGTCGTCGATGTCGCGGAACGCCGGCTTGATCCGCGAGTAGAGGCGCTCGCCGGCTTCGGTGAGGGCCACGCTGCGGGTGGTGCGGTTGAACAGGCGCACACCCAGGCGCTCTTCCAGGGCGCGCAGGGCATGGCTCAGGGCAGACGGAGAGAGCCCGAGCTCGACAGCCGCGCGGCTGAAGCTGAGGTGGGCGGCGATGCTGAGGAAGACGTTCAGGTCGGCGGCGGATACGGGCTTCATTGCTGAATCCTGCTCTAGGATTCAGGCGATTCTAGTGACGGCTGCACAGGAGTAAAGGCGTGGCTTTACGTCGGCTTGGCATCGACTAGAGTGGGTAGCCATTCCCACAGGCAAGGAGGCCATGATGCCCAGTCTTCCGATGTACTTCCCCTCTGCGTTTTCCCTGTCCCAGGCCCTGCAATGCGCCGACCTGGTGGAGGCGGCCTACGACCAGTACGAGCAATGGCTGCAACAGGACAAACCGCGCAAACCTTCGGACTTCAACTGGCAGGCGCCGAGCATGAGCGGGTGGAGTTTCTCCGCGCCGGTCTGGAGCATTCTCAGCGAGCTGAAATACATCAACGAGTCCGAGCCTTTCGGCTTTGCTGCCAGCGATCCCACGGGAGCGGTCTACCTGGTATTTCGTGGCACCGAATCGGCCCAGGATTGGGTGGATGACCTGGACGCCAAGCAGGCTGCCTATCCGTGGCAGTCGGGTGTCGGCCAGGTGCACGCGGGCTTCCTGAAGCTCTACACCTCCCTGCGCGATCAGGCCCTGCAAGCGCTGGATGGCCTTCAGCCCGGCGGCAATCTCTGGGTCTGCGGCCACAGCCTGGGTAGCGCGCTGTCCAGCCTGGCGGTGCTCGATTTGCACACCCAGTGGCCGGACCAGCCGCTGCAGCACTACAACTTCGCCAGCCCACGAGTGGTCGACCCCAGTTTCGCCGCCTACTACAACGGCCTGAACATCCCCACCTACCGGGTGGTCAACGACAGCGACCTGGTACCCGAAGTCCCGCCGGGCGTGACCGATTCCTGGGTCTACCAGCACCTGGGCCTGGCCGTGACCTTCACAGCCAGCTACTCCAGCTTCGCGGGCGACCACAGCATGGCGGACTGTTACCTCTATGCGATCAACAATCCCGATGCGCCGATGAATGGGTGAAGCGCGGCTAAAGCAATTTCGCCGCTTCCTCAATCAACGCGAATATCTCCCTGGGCCGCGATGCCAGCGATGCGTGACTGGCATCCAGGGTGACGGTTTTCCTGGCCTTGATGCGTTCGGCAATCCTGGCCTGGGTAGCAGGCGGGATCATGTGGTCGCCCATATACACCTGATACCAACTGGGCTTGCCGCACCAGGCCGGCTTGCGGGCCATCAGCCTTCAGGGGTGTCGTTCTGATCCGCATTTCGCACCCGACTCTGCCGCTGTTTTCGTCCGCGCCCTGCTTCTAGAGTCGAGACTCCGCCGACCCAGGATGGAGTCCCATGTACAGCACACTCGCCACGCCGTTAGAACCTAACGTTTTTCAGTCACGCATCTACGCCGGGGAGATCCTGCGCTTCGAACGCTTGCCGGCCATGGCAGCGCTGGTGGCTTTCAGCCAGGAGCTGCTGGAGGCCCGGTTGCAGCCTTTCCGTCCGGAGGAGATTCATCTGCACTTGTCACACGCCGAGCAGGCGCGTTGGTTCGAACGATGCCAGCGGGAGTTCGCGATGTCGCCCGAGGTGCGTCGGTTGTGGTGTGAGTTACTGGCCGGCATGGGCTTCGACCCGGATCGATTGGCCTGCGATCGGTTGCATCTGCGCTTCCAGCCTCACCAGGAACCCGGTCAGCCGGTGCCCCGAGCGCGGACCACCGCCACCATTGCCTTCCACCGGGACACCTGGGGTTCCAATCTCTACAGTCAGACCAACTGGTGGGCGCCCATTTACCCGATCACAGAGGAACGCACCTTCGCGATCTATCCCGGCCTGTGGCGCAAACCGTTGCCGAATACCAGCGCGGGTTTCGACATGCAGGCGATCCTGCAGCGCTCCCATCGCGACGGGCGCAACTCGGTCGATGCCGATGAGGCCATTCCCCATCTGCTGGCGGAACCGGAAGAGCAGGGCGTGCCGGTGTTGATCGAGCCTGGTGAGCTGATCGCGTTCTCCGGTGCCCATGCTCACGCAGGCGTGGGCAACAGCAGCGGACTCACGCGGATCTCATTCGAGACCCGCACGCTGTTGATCCAGGACCTCAAGGACGGACGCGGGGCGCCCAACGTGGATGGACATGCACCCTGGATGACGCCTGGACTGTTTCGCCGCCTGAGCGACGGCAAGCGCCTGGATGAACTGCTGGGCTGCTGGTTCATCGAGCCCTACGTGGCGCCCTGAGCAGCATCAGGTGAGGACATGGTCCACCGGTTCCAGCGGCGGCGGCAGGTCACGCTGACCGAGCGCATCGAGGATTTCCCGCTCCAGGGTGCGCACCATCGAGTCGGTGGCCAGGTCGTTCTCATCGCGTCCGAACGGGTCTTCAAGCTGGTCGCCGATGGCATCCAGGCCGAAGAAGGTGTAGGCGACGATGATGGTGATGATCGGCGTCAGCCAGCCCAGGGTGCCGGCCATGGCAAAGGGCAGCAGCAGGCAGAAGATGTAGCTGGTGCGGTGGAGCAGCAGCGTATAGGGGAAGGGGAGCGGCGTGTTCTTGATCCGCTCGCAGGTGGCCTGGGCGCAGCTTAGGCCGGACAGGCGCGTTTCGAGCAAGGTGTAGCGCCACTCGTTGATCTGTCCCTGGCTCGCCAACTGAGCGCATTGGCCGCCGATTCGCCGCAACAGGCCGTCACTGGTGTTGATCCCATAGGTGTCAGGCGCGTCGCTCAGCCATGGGCGCGCGGCAGCCAGTTCGTCTTCGCCGCGAAGTCGGGCATTGAGCGCGTGGGCGAATCCACACAGTTCGCGCAACAGTGCTTCGCGCGTGGGCGCATCTTCAATGGCCACGCTCTGGCGGATGAAGGAACGGATTTCGATGATGATCTGTCCCCAGGCCTTGCGGCCCTCCCACCAGCGGTCGTAGCACGCGTTGTTGCGAAAGCTGAGGAAGATCGACAACGACAGCCCGAGCAGGGTGAAGGGCATGGCGTTGATCCTGGTGAACCAACCCGGATGCAGGCGCTCGACGACCACGATGAGGCAGGCGAGCAGGGTGATCAGGAGCGTACGCAGGGCGATGTGCCGCGCGATGGAACCCTTCAGTGCGGTGAGGATAATCAGCAGGTTGGGCTTGGGACGGACGATCATCGGATGTGGGCGCCAGGCAGTTCGTGAAGCGAAAGCTAAGGCCGCGGCGGGCGTTACGTCCAATCGCTATTGATGACCGGGCCATCGACGCCATTTATGAGGCGTACGAGAAAACGCTGAGTCCTTCATGCCACGCATAGATGGCATCGATGATGAGACGCGGCACCGGAGGGGCGCCGCGTCGGTAGTGGTGAGATCAGAGACCGAGTTCGGACAGGCCCGGATGGTCGTCAGGGCGACGGCCCAGAGGCCAACGGAACTTGCGCTCGGACTCCTTGATGGGCAGGTCGTTGATGCAGGCATAGCGGTTGAACATCAACCCGTTCTCGTCGAACTCCCAGTTCTCGTTGCCGTAGGAGCGGAACCAGTTGCCCGAGTCGTCATGCCATTCGTAGGCGTAGCGCACGGCGATGCGGGTGTCGGAGTGAGCCCAGAGTTCCTTGATCAGGCGATACTCGTGTTCCTTGGCCCATTTGCGGGTGAGGAAGGCCTTGGCTTCGGCGCGGTTGAAGGCGAACTCCGCGCGGTTACGCCACTTGGTATCCAGGGTGTAGGCGAGGGAGACCTTCTCCGGATCGCGGCTGTTCCAGCCATCCTCGGCCAGGCGCACTTTCAGGATGGCCGAATCACGGGTGAAAGGGGGAAGCGGCGGACGAACTTCAGCGTTAGAGGACATGGATAGTCTCCAATACAAATAGAAGGTTCAAAGTTTGAAGTTGCCCGCTCGATAACTTCCTATTTACTCAGCAAAGTTTGCGCAACTTGCCGCGCAGTATCTGCTGAGTCGTTATCACCGAGCACATGGGCAACGGTAATGGCTCCGTCGATCAGGACCAGTAACTGCCTGGCCAGGGCATCCGGATCGGCGGCGCCATATTGCTGGCAAATCTCCTGTACGAATCCGAGCAACTTCTCTTTGTGCTCTTTGGCAACCAGGCGGACAGGGTCCTGCGGATCACCCGTCTCACCTGCGGTATTGATGAAGGCGCAGCCCCGGAAGCCGCTCGACTCGAACCAGCCCTTGAGCACGCTGAATATCTCCAGCAGTCGTGCCTCGGGCGTTTCGGCCCTTTCGACTTCGGTCCTGAACCAGTCCATCCAGCGCTCGTCGCGCTTTCTCAATACCTCTGCTACCAGTTCGTCCTTGGTTCCGAAGTATTTATAGATACTCTTCCTCGAAACACCTGAAGTCTTGACCAGGAGATCCATGCCAGTGGCGTGGATACCATTCCTGTAGATCAGGTCTTCGGTGGTTTCGAGAAGTCTTTCTCTGACATCGGAAGTTGATTTGCTGTCCATGTGAGAGATGGTAGAACGATCGTTCTCCACGAGCAAGCCTCTTTTCTGAAAAAGGTATGAACGGTCTTTTGATAGATGAAGGAAATGAGCTTATTGCGTTCATCTATCAGCGCCGGAGTGTAACCCAGTGCTCGACCAGAAATAGGTTTGGAAGGGCAGGCAGGTCTGCGCCAGCGACTATACTTGCCACCAACTTTGCCATTTGGGGGACAGGCACCGAACTTCCGGCACGACCGGAGGCCGGAACGTGAAGCACATGCACTGCCGATGACCGTCGCACGCACCACCCGCGCACGAGCATCAGGAACGAGGCGACGGGAACATGGCGATTGCAATCATCTTGGGCCTCATCGTTGTCGTTTCCATCCTCTTTCATCTCCTGGCGCCCTGGCACCTGACCCCGGCGGCGTCCAATTGGGGCTCCATCGACACCACGCTGTTCATCACCCTGGTCATCTGCGGCGTGTTCTTCATCGCCATCGTCGGCTTCATGGTGGTGGCGATCATCCGCTTCCGTCACCGCGAAGGCCGGCGTGCGCGGTACGAACCGGAGAGCCGCAAGCTGGAGTTGTGGCTGATCGTCGCCACCTCGATCGGCATCATCGGCATGCTGGCGCCAGGGCTGGTGGTCTACAGCGATTTCGTCCACGTCCCCAAGGATGCCTACCCCCTGGAAGTGGTCGCCCAGCAATGGCAGTGGGCCTTCCGTTTTCCCGGCCAGGACGGCCAGCTCGGCCGTGCCGACGTGAAGTGGGTCGACGCCGGCAACCCCCTTGGGCTGGACCCTGACGACCCACTCGGCCAGGACGATGTGCTGATTCGCAGCAACGAGGTGCGCCTGCCCCTGGACCGTCCGGTGAAGGTGCTGCTGCGCTCGAAGGATGTGCTGCACAACTTCTACATCCCGCAGATACGCGGAAAGATGGACATGGTCCCCGGAATGGTTTCGCACTTCTGGTTCACCCCTACGGTGGTCGGCCAGTACGAGATTCTCTGCGCCGAGTTCTGCGGAGTCGGACACTTCAACATGCGCGGGATGATGCGGGTCGAGCCGGTGCAGGCCTTCGATCAGTGGCTCGCCGCGCAGCCCACCTTCGCCCAGACCCTGGCCAGCGCCAGTAAATCCGACCAGGGCGGCCTGGCCGAGAAGGGCCGACAACTGGCGGAAACCCACGGCTGCCGTGCCTGTCACAGCCAGGACGGGAGCGAGAGTCTCGGGCCGGGCTGGAAAGACCTCTACGGCCGCGAGGAAAAGATGGCGGACGGCAGCAGCGTGAAGGTGGATGAGGCCTACCTGAAGGAGTCCATCCTCGACCCCCGCGCCCGGCTTGTGCAGGGCTTTCCGCCGGTGATGGTGCCCTATACTTTCACCCAGGATGAACTGGCCGCCCTGGTGGCCTTCATCCAGTCGCTGAGCGCAGCCGGGCAGTCCGCGCAGGGCGCTTCCGGGGCGGGTGGCGATGCCGTGGGGCAGGGTCAGCAACTTGCCCAGTCCCTCGGTTGCCTGGCTTGCCACAGCCTCGACGGCAGCAAGGGCGTGGGCCCCAGCTGGCAAGGCCTGTATGGACACCGCGTGACCCTGGCCGATGGCAGCCAGGTCGAGGCGGACGACGCCTACCTCCAGGAGTCCGTACGGGCTCCCGCCGCCAAGCTCGTCCAGGGGTTCGCGCCGGTGATGCCGGCCTTCACCCCCAGCGACCAGGAACTGGCCGCACTGATCGCCTTCATCAAGTCCAGGGCGAATCCCGACGCCAAGAACCAGGAACAGGCGCCGTAAACCCAGAGGGACTCCGAATTTACGGAGGTAGTCCGATGGCCCATGTCGAGCACGCCGAAGCCGATGTCCTGCACGAGCCCAAGAGTTTCCTGACCCGCTACATCTGGAGCCAGGATCACAAGGTCATCGCCATCCAGTACTCGCTGACCGCGATCTTCGTCGGCCTGATCGCCCTGGTGCTGTCCGGCCTGATGCGCATGCAGATCGGCTTCCCCGGCAGCCTGGAGTTCATGGACCCCAGCACCTACTACCAGGCGATGACCATGCACGGGATGATCATGGTGATCTACCTGCTCACGGCGCTGTTCCTCGGCGGCTTCGGCAATTACCTGATCCCGCTGATGGTGGGCGCGCGGGACATGGTCTTCCCCTACGTCAACATGCTCAGCTACTGGTTCTACCTGGTTTCGGTGCTGATCCTGCTGGCCAGCTTCTTCGTACCGGGCGGGCCCACCGGCGCGGGCTGGACCCTCTATCCACCCCAGTCCATCACCCAGGGCACGCCGGGCACAGAGTGGGGCATCGTGCTGATGCTGGTGTCCCTGGCGGTGTTCATCGTCGCCGCCACCATGGGCGGCCTGAACTACGTGACCACCGTGCTGCAGGCGCGCACCCATGGCATGACGCTGTTCCGCATGCCGCTTTCGGTGTGGGGCATCTTCATGGCGACCATCCTCGCGCTGCTGGCCTTCCCGGCCTTGTTCGTCAGCGCGGTGATGATGCTCTTCGACCGGCTGCTGGGGACCAGCTTCTTCATGCCGGCGCTGATCTCCATGGGCCAGCCGATGAACCACCAGGGCGGCAGCCCGATCCTGTTCCAGCACCTGTTCTGGTTCTTCGGCCACCCGGAGGTGTACATCGTCGCCTTGCCGGCGTTCGGGCTGGTGTCGGACCTGATCAGCACCCACGCCCGCAAGAACATCTTCGGCTACCGCATGATGGTCTGGGCGATCATCGCCATCGGTGTGCTCAGCTTCGTGGTCTGGGCGCATCACATGTACGTCAGCGGCATGAACCCGTACTTCGGCTTCTTCTTCGCCATCACCACCCTGGTGATCGCCGTGCCCACCGCCCTCAAGGTCTACAACTGGACCCTGACCCTCTGGCATGGCGACATCCATCTGACGGTGCCGATGCTCTTCGCCCTGGCCTTCATCGTCACCTTCCTGGTGGGAGGCCTGACCGGACTGTTCCTCGGCAACGTGATCGTCGACATCCCGCTCTCGGACACCTACTTCGTGGTGGCGCACTTCCACATGGTGATGGGCGTGGCGCCGATCCTGGTGGTATTCGGCTCCATCTACCACTGGTACCCGAAGATCACTGGGCGGATGCTCGACGACCGCATCGGCAAGCTGCACTTCTGGATCACCTTCCTCGGCACCTACGCCATCTACTTCCCCATGCACTACCTGGGGTTCCTCGGCATGCCGCGACGTTACTACGCCTACCCGGACTATCAGTTCATCCCGCAATCGGCCCAGGACCTGAATGCCTTCATCACGGTGGCGGCGCTGATCGTCGGTGCGGCGCAGCTGCTGTTCCTCTTCAACCTGGCCTGGAGCCTGTTCAAGGGACGTCCCTCCGGGGGTAACCCGTGGAAGGCCACCAGCCTCGAATGGCAGACCCCGAACACGCCGCCGGTGCACGGCAACTGGGGCGAGAAACTGCCGGTGGTGCACCGCTGGGCCTATGACTACAGCGTGCCTGGCGTGGAGCAGGACTTCGTGCCGCAGACGGTTTCGGAAGAGGAACTGCAGAGCCTGCGCGAAGCCAACGGCAAGGCGACGACTGCGGAGAAACGGCCATGAGCACGCAACTCTGGAAGCATGCCGACGGCGGCGGGACGGGGGGCTGGAACCCGGGCGAGGCCCAGCAGCCGGAAGCGCCCATTCAGGATCGTGACCGCACCGCCAGAATCGGCCTGGGCGTCTTCCTTGGCGTGGTGACGTCGCTGTTCCTGTTATTCCTGCTGGCCTTCATCGCCCGATCCCAGGTGTCGGACTGGCGCCCGCTGACCGATCCGTTGGCACCGCTGGCCCATCCCTGGATGCTCTGGGTGAATACCGCCTTGCTAGGCATCGGCAGCGCCTGCCTGCAATGGGCCAAGGTGGCCATGGCCCGCGAGCGCACGGGCGACGCCACGCTGGCATTTCTGCTCGGTGGTGTGTTCGCCCTGGCCTTCCTCGGTGGCCAGCTATGGGTCTGGCAGCAGTTCGCCGCCTGGGGCTTCAAGGTGTCGGGCAACCCGGCCAACAGTTTCTTCTACCTGCTCACCGGCCTGCATGGCCTGCACCTGGCCGGCGGCCTGGTGGCCTGGGCGCTGGTGGCGCGGCGCATGCTGCGCTTCGGGGCGGGTGAAAAGCTGCAGACCGGCATGGCGCTCTGTGCCTTCTACTGGCACTACCTGCTGGGGCTGTGGCTGGTGCTCTTCGCGGTGCTCACCAGCACGCCGGAAACCTACCAGGCCATCGCGGCCTTCTGCGGGCTGAGGTGATGCCATGGCCATCACGACACGGGAGACTCCGGCGGCAAATACATCAGCCAATCCATCGCCCTGGCGCGCCATAGCGCAGGACTGGTCCTCGGATCGCGACGCCTTCAAGCAGGTGCCCTGGGGCAAGGCGATGATGTGGATCTTCCTGCTCAGCGACACCTTCATCTTCTCCTGCTTCCTCACCGGCTATATGTCGGTCCGTATCAGCACCACCGCCACCTGGCCGAACCCCAGTGAGGTCTTCGCGCTGACCATCGGTGGCGCGAGCATCCCGTTGATCCTCATCGCCATCATGACCTTCGTGCTCATCAGCAGCAGCGGCACCATGGCCATGGCGGTGAACTTCGCCTATCGCCGCGACCGCGTGCGTTGCGCGGCGTTGATGCTGGCCACTGCAGCCTTCGGCGCCACCTTCGTCAGCATGCAGGCCTTCGAGTGGAGCAAGCTGATCGCCGAAGGTGTGCGGCCCTGGGGCAACCCCATGGGCGCGGCGCAGTTCGGCGCCTGTTTCTTCATGATCACCGGCTTCCACGGGCTGCACGTGTCGATTGGGGTGATCTATCTCAGCATCGTGGCGTTCAAGGTGCTGCGGGGGGACTACGAGAAGCGCGGGAACTACCAGATCGTCGAAATCGCAGGGCTCTACTGGCACTTCGTGGACCTGGTCTGGGTATTCATCTTCGCGTTCTTCTACCTGTGGTAGAGCAGGGGAGAGATGAGATGGCGCACGCGGAAGGTCAACAACACCCGATCAGCCTGTACCTCAAGATTTGGGGGCTGCTGTTCGTCCTCAGCACCCTGTCGTACCTGGTGGACTACTTCCACTTCACCGGGTACTTCCGCTGGTCGATGATCGTCATCCTGATGCTGCTGAAGGCAGGGCTGATCGTCTCGATCTTCATGCACATGGCCTGGGAGCGCCTGGCCCTGGTCTACGCCATCCTGGTGCCGCCCTTGTGCCTGCTGGTGCTGGTGGGGCTGATGGTCGCCGAGGCGGACTACGTGTTCTTCAGCCGGGGATTGTTCCTGGGGCAGTAGGGCCTCGATCCATCGTGGGAGAGAGTTCATTTGAACTTGGGAAACCACGTCCTGGGGGCGTGGTCATGAGTTACCGGTTCTGCCTGTGACGATTCGAATGCTCGGGCTACCAGAATGAGGCCGATCAGGTAGGGCGCGCCGTGTGCACCGGCGGTTTGATCTGGCGCCGAGACGGATCCTGGAATCGGTGCGCACAGCGCACCCTACGGTCCAGACCGAGCTTGAGATCAATTTTTTGCAAGGGACGGACTCGCCCCTTTCCAAGCGGCTGCCGCAAGTCCACGTTCTACGAACGTGGATGTTTACTCGTGATTGGTCAGCACTGCGGTGTTGGGCCTCGTTCCTCGGACCAACCTACGGCGGGACGTGCGCGTGGATCACCCCTCTCCCTTGAGGGAGAGGGGATGGGGAGGGCGTTTAGATGGTGCGCTTGAACTGGTGCCAGCGATGCAGCCAGGCGACTATCCATTGCGGTGAGGCCGAGCCGGTTCCGGCCAGTTGCAGTTGCGGGTGGTGGGTGATGACGCGGTCGAGGATGGATTCCTGGTCCGGGTCCACATCCACGAAGAAGATGTGTTCACCTTCTTTCATCTTTTCCTTCAGGTTGCGGAAGTGGGCATTGGGCACCTGGATGCCGAAGAACCCGCCTTCCCAGATGCAGAACCCCAGCACGACGATGGCCAGGAACACGAACGGCACCCAGCCTGCCGGCGTCTCGGTCCAGCCTGCCAGCCAGGCTCCGAGGAGAATCAAGGCGGCAAGCGGCACGCCGATCACCGCGCCGACTTCACCGGAGTGGACGACGTCCTGTTTCATGAAGGAATTCACATCGTGGAGATGGTGCTGTTCCACATCGGCATCCTTGTCGCTCAGCACATGGATCTGCTCGGTATTGATGCCGTTGGCCTCGAGTTCGGTCTCGAGGGTTTCCAGGTCATCGAGGTTGTTGCTGATGTAGTAATGCCGATTCATGACACACCTCCGGATTCTTGTTCGAAGTGGTATGCCGTCTCCCGTAACAGCTGGGTTTATGCCTGCTGGTTATGTTGGAACCATGGGTGAAAATTCATGGTTCTTTCACTGGAAAATTATAGCATCTGAAACTTTTGTGAATGCCTGAAGCCCTTGCGGTACGCGGCTTTGGTCGATCACTGACGCATTCTCCCGGTGGGCTTTGTCTAAACTGCTGATTGAACATCTGGTGCGGCAACGCCCCATGTCAGGAGGTTGTCAGATGAATACCTTGACCATTAAAAGCTGGTGCAAACCCCAGGGTGCGGAAAAGTCCATTCCGATGGGGGAGCTGCACTTCCATGTCAACGACGCCGACCACCTGCGGCTCGAAGAGGCGGAAGAGCGACTGCAAAAGACCCATGAGCCGGACATGATGTTCGACGCCGACATGGAACACATGGAGCTGATCACGCCGTCAGAGTGCGGCACGCTTTCGGACCTGCAGTTCCGCGTCTACCTCAGCAAGGGTGATGAACGCGGTCACTTCCACCTGGTGGGGCATCGGGAGAGTGACGGCAGCCTGGTGTACACCAACTCGGTGATGATCGATCAGTTGGGCTAGGCGGTATCAGCCCGTCCTGCACGGGGCGAAAACACGGCGGAGATGAATCAGTTCACCTCCGCCGCGTCGTTTCAATGGGCCAGCAGCGCTGTCAGTTCACCCTGGCGCTCCAGGGCCGCCAGGTCGTCGAAACCGCCGACGTGGCGATCGCCAATGAATATCTGTGGCACTGTGCGGCGCCCGGTCCTTTCCATCATCTCCAACAGCAGACGCGGGTCGGACTCGATATCGATCTCGGTGGCGGCCGCCCCCTTGCGTGCCAGCAGGGCCTTGGCGTTCCGGCAGTAAGGGCAGTGGCTGGTGGTGTACATCGTGACGGTGCTCATGGGGATTCTCCATCAGGTAGCGGGCTGGGTCTGCCGTTAAGGCCTGGAGGGAATGCTACGGAGATGAGCTGGTGCTTTGGATTCAAATCGTCCAATTTATGCAACAGATCGTCTAACTGTGTGAGGGGTGGCCCATGGACCGACTGTCAGCGTTGCTGGGGTATTTCAGCCTGCACGCCTCCACGTTCCAAAGCGGCAGGTTCTGCGGCGTCGCCTCGTACGGGGCAGACGAACCTCGTGGCTATGTGCATCTGCTGCGTTCCGGGCGCGCGACCCTGGATTCGGAAGAGGGTGGCAGCATTGGCATCGAAGTGCCGAGCCTGGTGCTGATCGGCGGGCCCTATGCCCACCGACTGACTGCCACCGAAGATGATCGTGCCGATCTGGTGTGTGCCACCCTGGACTTCGACGGCGGAATCGACAACCCGCTGTCGCGTGCGCTGCCGGCGCACTTGCTGTTGCCCCTCGGCGCCGTGCCCAGCGTGGGTGGCATCGTCGATTGGCTGTTCAGTGAGGCGTTCGGCGACGACTGCGGCAAGGAAGCCATCCTCAACCGGCTGTTCGAACTGATGGTCATCCAGTTGCTGCGGCACCTGATGGATACCGGTGGCATTTCCAGCGGCATGCTGGCGGGGCTGGCGAATCCGCGCCTGGCGCGGGCGATCACCCAGATGCACGACAGCCCGGCCAAACCCTGGTCAGTGGCCGAGCTGGCCGAGGTAGCGAACATGTCACGTGCCAGCTTCGCTGCGCAGTTCCGCGAGGTAGTGGGCATCACTCCGGCGGACTACCTGGTGAGCTGGCGCGTGAGCCTTGCGCAGAAACGTCTGCGCGAGGGGCGCCCCATTGCCCTGATCGCAGACGAGGTGGGCTACGAGAGCCCGTCGGCCCTGGCGCGGGCCTTCCGCCGCAAGGTGGGCGCGAGCCCCAGGGAGTGGCTGAATCGGGGCGAACCTGAATCGTTTTCCTGAACCTGGTCGCTGTTCAGAGGGTCAGTGTTCGGATAACAATCCAACGCTTATCAACCGGTTACCGAAGCCTCTGCATGGATCAGATACTTTCCTTCCTTTCCGAGACCGTTCCCAAGGCCCAGACCGTAGAGCAGCTCACGCGGCCGCTGCTGACGCTGCTTGGCAGGGTGACCGGCATGGAGTCGACCTACCTGACCACCATCGACACCGAGCAAGGCGTACAGCGCGTCGAGTACGCGCGCAACGTCGGTGAGATGGAAATTCCCGAGGGGCTGGTGGTGCCCTGGGCCGATACGCTGTGCAAGCGTGCGCTCGACGAGAACCGCCTGTACTCGGACGACGTTGCCGAATGCTGGGGCGACTCGGACGCCGCCAGGGCGCTCGGCATCAAGACCTATGTGAGTGCCCCGATCAAAGCCCACGATGGCCGGGTGCTGGGCACCGTCTGTGCCGCAAGCTCCGCCCAGGTCGCCCGCTCCCCGGAGGTCGAGCCCATCATGCGGCTGCTTTCCGGACTGGTGGGCTATCTGCTCGAACGGGAGATGCTGGTGGATCGCTTGCAGGAAGCGAACACTGAATTGGCCAAGCTGGCACTGACCGATGCCCTGACCGGGCTGTCCAACCGACGCGCCATCCTGAGCGAACTGCCGCGCCTGCTCGCACTGGCCAAGCGCGAGCAGAAGTACGTCCTGGTCGGCGTGATCGACCTGGATGGCTTCAAGCTCATCAACGACACCTACGGCCATCAGGCTGGCGACGAGTTCCTGAAGGGTGTTTCCGCTCAGTTGAAGGACAACCTGCGGACCAGCGACGTGCTCGGGCGTTCCGGTGGGGATGAGTTCATCGTGGTCGCGCTTGGCTCGGCCGTCGGGCAGCTGGACCCTTCGGCTGACATGCGCAATGCCGTCGACCTGTTGCAGGCACGGCTGACGAAGGCCACGGAAGGGCAGTACGACCTGGGTGAGGGAAGCGGGAGCATCCACTACCGTGGCGCCAGTGTCGGCGTGGTGGCGGTGCTGCCGGGAACCGTGGACGCGGAAGAAGCCATCAAGCTGGCGGACCACGAAATGTACAAGGTGAAGCAGCAGCGCAAGGGCGCCAATCCTCTGTCTCGCTGAACCGGGTGCATCGCGCCCTCTGGAGTCCTCCAGCGGGCCTTCCTTGTAAGTTCGTGTGTCGGTCTCGCGCCCTGACATGCGAGCTTGCAAAACCCACGGATTCCGACACAACGCCGGCAGATGCCGTGGATAGGGTGAAGCCTCCATCACTGCTCTAACGAGAGGCCCCGTCCATGTCGCATTCAGTTTTCATCACCACCGCCGCTGCCCTGCTTGCTTTCGCGGGTCTCGTCCAGGCCGGGGAGACCCAGCCGCAATCCGGGGCCGGCAAGGCGAGCTGGCAGAACGGAATCCACCGCACCGACCTGGCGCGCCACGACCTGGAAGTGCCCGGTTACGAAGCCATCCAGGCGCGCGTGGATATTGATCCGGGTGTGGCGTCCCCCAGGCACTCCCATCCAGGCGCGGAAGTCGCCCATGTGCTGTCCGGCACCTTCGAATACCAGCTGGAAGGCCGCGCGCCGATCGTGCTCAAGGCGGGCGATTCGCTGTTCATCCCCGCAGGCACGCCCCACGTGGCGAAGAACATCGGCAGCGTCACCGCTTCCGAACTGGCGACCTACACGGTGAACAAGAGCCAGCCGCTGTTGAAGCTGGAGGAGTGACGCTGTAGGGGCGAATTCATTCACCTAGGGCCAAGCAGGGGCAGCCCTTCGGCCTGCTTAGCGATTGAAATCGCCCCCACAAAAGCGGAGGGCCAAGGCTCCGCGTTTCCTGTAGGGGCGAATTCATTTGAACTTGGGAAACCACGTCCTGAGGACGTGGTCATGAGTCATCGGCTCTGCCTGTGACGATTCGACTGCTTGGGCT
>NZ_SSOH01000068.1:39557-39635 GCF_029873155.1 Pseudomonas sp. BN515
GCGATCGGGTAGGGTGCGCCGTGCGCACCGGCGGTTTGGCCTGGTGCCGAAGCGGGTCCTGAAGTCGGTGCGCACAGC
>NZ_SSOH01000069.1:0-36035 GCF_029873155.1 Pseudomonas sp. BN515
TTGCCCAGTTCGACGAGGATGTCGAGGGTCTTCAGGCCGTACTTGGCCGCCGCCACTTCGGCGTGACGCAGGAAGCTGGAATAGACGCCGGCATAGCCCAGGCCGAGGGTCTCGCGATCCACCCGCACCGGGCGGTCCTGCAGCGGCCGCACGAGATCGTCGGCGGCATCCATCAGCCGGTAGAGGTCGGTGCCGTGATTCCAGCCGAGGCGCTCGGTGGCGGCGATGAGCACTTCCAGCGGCGCGTTGCCGGCACCGGCGCCCATGCCGGCCAGGCTGGCGTCGATGCGGTCGCAACCCTCTTCCACCGCGACGATGGAGTTGGCCACCCCGAGGCTGAGATTGTGGTGGGCGTGCATGCCGGTCTGGGTCTCCGGCTTGAGCACCGCCTTGAAGGCGCGCATGCGGTCACGAATGTCCTGCATGTTCATCGCGCCACCGGAATCCGCCATGTAGATGCACTGGGCGCCGTAGCTTTCCATCAGTTTGCCCTGGGCAGCCAACTGCTCGGCCGGAATCATGTGGCTCATCATCAGGAAACCCACGGTGTCCATGCCGAGGCTGCGGGCGTATTCGATGTGCTGCTGCGACACGTCCGCCTCGGTGCAGTGGGTGGCCACCCGCACGCTACGGGCACCGGCGTCATAGGCCGCCTTGAGGTCGTGCACGCTGCCGATGCCGGGCAGCAGCAGCACGGTGAGGCGGGCGTGCTCGATGACATCGGCGGCCGCTTCGATCCACTCCAGGTCGGTGTGGGCGCCGAAGCCGTAGTTGAAGGATGAGCCCTGCAGGCCGTCGCCGTGGGTGACTTCGATGGCGTCCACCTTCGCCTGGTCCAGTGCACGGGCGATGGCCTGCACCTGGCCGATCGAATACTGGTGGCGGATCGCGTGGCTGCCGTCGCGCAGGGTCACGTCGGAGATGTAGAGCTTCTTGCCGTTCATGGTCGGTCTCCTCAGGCCTTGAGCATCGACTGGGCCATGCGCTCGGCGGTGGCCAGCGCGGCAGAAGTCATGATGTCGAGGTTGCCGGCGTAGCTCGGCAGGTAATGGGCGGCGCCTTCGACTTCGAGGAACACCGAGGTCTTCAGTCCGGAGAAGCGGCCGTGGCCGGGGATGTTCAGGTCGTGGAGCTCATCGAACTGCACCCGCTGCTTCAGGCGATAGCCGGGCACATAGCCCTGTACCGCAGCGGCCATCTCTTCGATGCTGGCCTCCACTTGGGCCTGGTCGGCTGCCTCCGAAAGTACGAACACGGTGTCGCGCATCATCAAGGGCGGCTCGGCAGGGTTCATGATGATGATGGCCTTGCCCTTGGCTGCCCCACCGATCACTTCGATAGCTTTCGAGGTGGTCTCGGTGAACTCGTCGATATTGGCGCGGGTGCCGGGGCCGGCGGACTTGCTGGCGATAGAGGCGATGATCTCGGCGTAGTGCACCTTAGCTACCCGCGACACCGCCGCCACCATCGGAATGGTGGCCTGGCCGCCGCAGGTGACCATGTTGACGTTGAGCTGCTGGAGGTTCTGCTCCAGGTTCACCACCGGCACGCAATAGGGGCCAATGGCAGCCGGGGTCAGGTCTATCAGGCGAATCCCCGGTTTCACGCTGCGCAGAAAGGCGTCGTTCTTTACATGGGCGCCGGCACTGGTGGCGTCGAAGACGAAGTCGATGTCCTGGAACACAGGCAGGCGGGTCAGGCCTTCCACGCCTTCATGGGTGGTGGCGACGCCCAATCGTGCTGCGCGGGCCAGACCGTCGGACGCCCGGTCGATACCGACCATGGCGCCCATTTCCAGGTGCTGCGCGTTACGCAGCACCTTGATCATCAGGTCGGTACCGATGTTGCCGGAGCCGACGATGGCGACTTTGAGTTTATTGCTCATGGGAAAGGTCTCTCTGCTATCACTCGGCACTGAACTGCACGGCCACTTGACCGATGCCTTCGATCACCGCTTCGAAGCGGTCACCAGCTACCACGGCTGACATCGGGCCCAGCGCTCCGGTCAGGATCAGGTCACCTGCCTTCAGCGGTTCGCCCAGGCGAGCCATGGTGCGGGCCAGCCACACGGCGGCATTCAACGGGTGGCCGAGGCATTCGGCACCGCTGCCGCTAGACACCAGCTCGCCATTGCGAGTCATGCGCATGGCGGCCTGGCGCAGGTCCAGGGAATCGAGCCGACGGGCCGGGCCGCCGAGCACGAAGCAGCCGCTGGAGGCGTTGTCGGCCACGGTGTCGACGAAGCGGATGTTCCAGCCCGCCACGCGGCTGCCGACAATCTCCAGGGCCGGCAATACCCAGCCGGTAGCGGCCAGTACATCGGCGAACCCGGTGTCGGCGCGCGGCAGGTCACGGTCGAGGATCAGGGCGATTTCCGCCTCGATCTTCGGCTGCAGCACCCGGCCAATGGGCACCAACTCGTTGTCTCCGTAGGCCATGTCGGCAAACAGGGTGCCGAAGTCCGGCTGGTCCACACCCAGTTGGGCCTGCACCTTGGGATTGGTCAGGCCGATCTTGCGACCGACTACGCGACGTCCGGCCGCAATGCCGTGGGCCACGTTCAGGCGCTGGATGGCGTAGGCGGCTTCGCCGTTGTCTTCGCCGATGCGCTCGCGCAGCGGGCCGATGGCCTCGCCGCTGGCTTCAGCCAAGCGCAAGCCAGCGGCCAGTTGTTCCAGGGAATCTTGGGAAAGGGTCATCTCGCACCTCGGGACTCAGTGGGTGAGGAAGTCCAGCACCATGCGGTTGAACTTGTCCGCGTGCTCCCACTGCGCCCAGTGCCCGCAGTTGTTGAACACGTGGAGTTCGGAGTTGGGGATGCCGGCTACCAGGCGCAGGCCGGTGTCCATGGGCACGAAGCGGTCGTTGCGGCCCCAGATCACCAGGGTTTCGGCCTTGATCTCCGCCAAGCGCGGGCCGAAATCGGGGAATTGCTTGGGGTTGGCCGCAAGACTGGAGACGAAGTTTTCCAGGTGATCACGGCGCGCCAGCATGTTGTCCAGACGGGCCTGGAACAGCGCCTCTGTCAGGTCACTGGGGTCGTAGACGAAGACGTTCATCATCTTCTTCAGGTTGTCGATGGTCGGCTCGCGGTACAGGCCCTGGAGCAGCTTGATGCCCTCGGTGGGCATGGGCGTGAAGGGGCTGGCGCCACCGGTGCCGCCGCCCATGAGTACCAACTTGCCGACCCGCTCCGGCCAGTTCAGGGCGAACGCCACGGCGCTGTGACCGCCCATGGAGTTGCCGAGGATATGCACCCGGTCGAGGTCGAGCTGGTCCACCAGGCCCTTGAGGATGCGGGCATTGAGGTCGGAGCGGGAGCCGCTGCAGACGATGGAGTCGCTTTTGCTCCAGCCTGGGCAGTCCAGCAGGATCACGCGGCAACCGGCGCTAACCAGCGGTTCGATGTTGCGGTTGAAGTTGGCCCAGCCGCTGGCACCCGGGCCGGAGCCGTGGAGCATGACCACGGTTTCGCTGCCCTGGCCGCAGTCGTTGTAGTGGATGTTCAGCTCCAATTCGCCTTCCTGGATGCGGATGAACTGGCTGGTGGATGCTTCGGTAATGGCAGTCATGTCGGATTCTCCGGAAGGGTTCAGGAATGAGCCAACGGGCGGGCACCAAGGGCGCCGAAGCCGGCGATCCATTCAGGAATCGGGCGGTAGTAGCGACCTTCAGCCTGATAGGGGCCGAAGGCGGACAGTGCGGCGAAGGCGGCCACCCAGGTTTTCACCTCGTGGGTGGACTTGCCGGCGATGGCGGAGAGCTCGGCGTTGCCCAGACCATCGAACTCAGGCAGCCGGGCGTCGGCGAGGGTATCGAGGAACTGCTGGTCCCAGGCGGGGTTCAGCGGGTGCAGGCTGTTCTGGTCTTCCACGAAGCGCTCGGCAGCGGCGATCACCCGCTGTTGCCGGGCTTCGCGTTCATCGGCCGGCAGGTTGCGGCCGCTGCCCATCAGCCTGTCGGCCATGCGGGCATCGACTTTGGCCAGTTCCGGCACCGGCGGCTGGTGCGACAGCCCACCGGAGCCGAGGAACAGAACCTTCTTGTCCAGCGTCCGGGCGAAGCGCCCGATAGCTTGGCCGAGCAGGCGGGCACGCTGGAAACTCGGCAGCGGGATGGCCACCGAGTTGACGAAGACCGGGATCACCGGGCAACGATCGAGTCCGCCGAGCAGCAGCTCCAGCGGTTGTGCAAAGCCGTGGTCCACCTGCATGCGGTAGGACACGGCGGCGTCCACGCCGGACTCCAGCACCGCGTCGGCGCAGGCCTCGGCGATTTCCTTCGGCACGCTCAGGGTGCCGGCGGCAGTGCCGAAGTCGCCGATGGCCTCGGCGGCCATGCCAATGCAGAAGGACGGCATCACGTCATAGAAGAAGCCGTTGTAGTGGTCCGGGGCGAATAACACCACCAACTCCGGACCGAACTCAGCGATACGGGCGCGGGCTTCGGCCACAACCGCACCGACTTCAGCAAGCACATCCGGAGTCGGGTCGACATGGCCCACCAGCGGCGTATGGGACAGGCATTGCACCAGGGCACTCATCTCAGGCCACCTTGCTCGCCAGCGGCTGCTGGCTGATCTGGGGCAGCGCCGAGAGCGCGCGGGACAGGGCGTCGCAGGTGCGACCGACGGTCTGCGGAATGGACAACCCCGCAACGAAACGGTCCGGGCGCAGGATCACGATGGAAGCCGGATAACGGCCGAACCAGGTCTTCAAGCGGCCCGTGCGATCGCCAACGCGGATCACGCCTTCCGCCAGCTCTCGCTCGGCCTTGAGCTGGGTTTCCGGGAGTACCTGGATGAAGCGAGTGCCGAGATTCCGCCAGAAGGCCACCTGCTCAGCGGAAAGGCCCCAGGTCGGGTCCACGCCCCAGGCGATAATTGCGAAGTGACTGCCGATCACGTCGTCCAACAGCTTCTCTTCGCCGCTGTCCGTCACCACGCGGGGTTGGATGAACATGCGGCCCACGGGCGAGTCCTTCACCTCCGGACCTGCCGCCACCAGAGCGCCCTGGTGGTACTGCGGCATCGGCTTGAAGCGCATTTCCAGGAAGTAGCGCTTGATCGGCGGCAGGTAGTTCAGCAGCCAGGAAATGCCATCACGCAGCGTGCCCTGCCAGCGCTTTGGCGGTGCCAGGACGTGTCCGGCCAGTACCGACAGATCGATCATCGCCTTGGCGTGGTCGCGACGCTCCTGCTGGTAGCTGTCCAGCAGTTCCTCACCCGCCAGGCCCTTGACCACCAGGGCCAGTTTCCAGGCCAGGTTGCAAGCATCGCGCATGCCGCTGTTGTAACCCTGGCCCTGCCACACCGGCATGATGTGTGCGGCGTCCCCGGCGAGGACGATGCGTTGGACGCGGAACTCGCCGGCCAGGCGGGCGTTGTGGGTGTAGACGCGCTTGCGGATCAGCTCGACGCGATCCGGGTCTGGCAACACCTTGGCCAGCAGCTTGCGCATGTTCTCCGGCTTGCCCAGCTCCTCTTCGGTCTCACCGGGCATCACCATGAACTCGAAACGCCGCACGCCGTGGGGCAACGCCGCCGAGACGTAGGGACGCACCGGGTCGCAGCACAGGTAAACGTTGGGCGTGGCCAGCGGGTCGTTGGCGATATCGATGACGATCCACTGGTTGGGCGCAGTCTTGCCTTCGAAGGAAACGCCCAGGGTGCGGCGCACGTAGCTGTTGCCACCGTCGCACGCCACCAGGTAGCCAGCGCGCACGCTCTCGCGGCCCTGCGGCCCGTCCATCTCGACGCTCACGCCATCGGCGTCCTGGCTGAAGCCGACCAGGTCGCGGGAGAACAGCACCTTCACATTGGAGAAACGCGACAAGCCCTGATGCAGCACCGCATCGACCTGGGGCTGGATGAAGGCATTGCGACGGGACCAGCCGAACTCGTCGGTCATCGGCTGGATGTCGGCGAAGCAGCGGCCTTCGGGGGTCAGGAAGCGCATGGCGTGCCACGGCGTAGTGTGCGGCAGGACCTTGTCCACCAGGCCGATGGCCTGGACGGTGCGCAGGGATTCGTCATCAATGCCGATGGCACGCGGGTAGTCGATCAGCTTGTCGAGCTTCTCGATCACCAGTACCTCGACACCGGCCTGGCCCAGGTAGTTGGCAATGGTCAATCCCACGGGGCCCGCGCCCACTACCACCACGTCGGCGTGGTACTCGGCAGATTGAGCGTTGTCGGGTCGATTGGCGTTCATTGTGTTCATGGTTCTCACCGCGTGGATCAGAGTTGCGAAGCCCGGCCTGCCGGAAAGCGGGCAAGCCGGTCCCAGCCCGCGGCCTGGTGGGAGGTCACGGGAAAGTCATTTCGGAAGTGCTAAAGGTCTCGGGCGTCAGGCCTGGATGGCTGGCGGGTGTCTTCGTCGGACACCGACGTGCAGATCAGGGGAAGTCGGGACGCGATGAACATCGCAGGCAGACTCGACAGCGGGAGCGGTCTCGCGAGGAGCAGTGAAACATCCGCGGAGGGGCTGGGCAGGCAAGGCAGTCAGGTGCGCTGGTTTCATGATTCGTCCCCGCTTGGGTCAGGGTTTTTCGTTGTTGCGGCGAGTATAGGAATCGCCTTCCTTGTCCTACAATGAAAAACCGCCTTGATGTGCACCCAGTGCACATCGTTGATTTAAAACGATTTTATGGTGAATTCATGGCAAGCGATCAGGGCTCTGACTACAAGACGGTACGCGGTCTGACACGCGGTTTGGCCCTGCTCAACACCCTCAACCGGCTGGACGGTGGCGCCAGTACGGCGCGCTTGGCGGAGCTCACCGGCCTGCACCGCACCACGGTGCGCCGGCTGCTGGAAACCTTGCAGGACGAAGGCTATGTACGCCGCAGCGAGTCCGACGACAGTTATCGCCTGTGCCTGAAAGTGCGCGAGCTGAGCGAAGGTTTCCGCGATGAGCAGTGGATCTCGGCCATTGCCACACCGCTGCTCGCCGAGCTGCTGCAGGAAGTTGTCTGGCCCACTGACCTCTGCTCCCTCGACGTGGATGCCATGGTCGTCCGGGAAACCACCCATCGCTTTAGTCGGCTGTCATTTCACCGGAACATGGTCGGCCGTCGTCTGCCGCTGCTGCAGACCGCCACCGGGCTGGCTTACATGGCCTTCTGCCCGGAGGCCGAGCGTGTACGCATCCTGGAGTTGCTGGCCAGCCGCGAGGATGAAGAAGGCCGCCTCGCCCGCGAACCCGTCGCCCTGGACAACCTTCTGCGCAAGACCCGCCATCGGGGTTATGGCGAGAACTATATGAGCTGGAACAAAGAAGAACGCATCGCGTCCATTGCCGTGCCCGTCCACGACCGGGAGCAGCAGCGCCTGCTGGGTTGCCTGAACCTGGTCTACGTAGCCAAGGCCATGAGCATCGAACAGGCCGCCGAACGCTACCTCCCAGCCCTGCTGCGGACTGCGAGGAAAATCGAAGAGGCCCTGTCACAACAGCGGGTGGCAAGCGAATAAGTTCGTGCTGTTTCTCGTGGGGGGCTTGGATGCTGGCGTCGAAATCGAAGCCCGGATGAAATCCGGGAGCGGCCGTGAGAATTTCACCCGGTTCTCATCCGGGCTACCTACAACTCGCTCGTCTTTAACCACCGATAACCACACATCGGGCCTTTGACGGCTTTCCCTGCGCGCCGATATAGTAAGCAACGCTTATTATATGGACACCACACCATGGCCATCCTTGAAGAGAGCCTCGGCTTCCTCCTCGCTGACGCCTCCCGCCTGATGCGACGCGCTTTTGAGCAACAGATCACCGGCAGCAACCTGACCCTCAGCCAGGCTCGCGCACTGGCCCATGTGGCACGCAATGAAGGTTGCCGTCAGGTGGAACTGGCCGAGCAGCTGGAGGTCAAGCCCATTACCCTCGCCCGACTGCTGGACCAGTTGGAACAGGCCGGGCTGGTGGAACGTCGTCCTGATCCGGACGACCGCCGCGCTTACCGCCTCCATCTGTGTGCACAAGCCGATCAGGCCCTGGCGGACATCCGCGCCGCCGGTGCCGCCATGCTCGCTGATGCCCTGCAGGGCATCAGCGAGGAAGAAGAAGCCGCCCTGACCAACGCCTTGCGCAAGATGCGCGCGAACCTTTCCTCACGCTGAACTTCCCGGGACCCGCGCCATGAACACCCATACGGTCATAGATCCGGAACAGGCGACGGAATCCACCGCCAGCCCCCGCCTCAAGCGCCTGCTGCTGATGGGGGGCGTGCCGCTGCTGGCAGCGTTGCTGGGCCTGTTCGCTTACCTCCACGGCGGCCGCTTTGTCGAGACCGACAACGCCTACGCCAAGGCCGACAAGGTGCCGATCAGCGCCGATGTGTCCGGCACCATCACCGAAGTGCAGGTGCGGGAGAATGACCGCGTCGATGCCGGGCAGCTGCTGTTCCGCATCGATCCGGCAAGCTTCCGCATCGCCGTCGCCAGGGCCGAGGCCCGCCTCGCCCAGGTGCGCACCGATCTCGCCGCGCTGAAGGCCAACTACCAGGAAAAGTCCTCCGAACTGGCCCTGGCCCGCACCCGCCATGCCTTCGCCGAGAAGGACCTGCAACGCCAGGCCAACCTCGCGCAGAAGGGTTACCTCTCACCCGCCCGGCTCGACGAATCCCGCCAGGCGACCCAGGTCGCCGCACAAGAGATCGATGCCCGTGAGCACGACCTCAAGCGCATCGCCGAGAACCTCGGCGGCAGCCCCGAGCTGCCCATCGAGCGCCATCCCAGCTACCTCAGCGCCCAGGCCGAACTGGAGCAGGCGCGGCTCGACCTGAAGCGCTCCGAAGTGCGCGCGTCGCTACCCGGCAGCATCAGCAAGGTGCCGCAACCCGGTCAGTACATCAGCGCCGGCAATACCGCGATGACCCTGGTGGTGGACGACAACCTCTGGGTGGAAGCCAACTTCCCGGAGAAGGACCTGACCTATGTGCGGCCCGGCCAGGCGGTAGACGTGCGCTTCGACATCTACCCGGACAACCTCTGGCACGGCGAAGTGGAAAGCCTGAGCCCGGCCACCGGCTCCGAGTTCTCGGTGCTGCCGGCGCAGAACGCCACCGGTAACTGGGTGAAGGTGGCGCAGCGGGTGCCGGTGCGCATCCACCTGCAACCCGACGCCAAGCTGCCGCCGCTGCGCGCCGGTCTGAGCGCCGTCGTGGAAATCGATACCGGCCACCGCCGCAGCCTCGCCAGCCTGCTGCCCTGATCGCCATGAACACGAAAGCCGCCCGGAGCGCCGGCAACCATCGCTGGCTGATCACCCTCTCGGTGATGCTGGCGACCATCATGCAGGCGCTGGACACCACCATCGCCAACGTCGCCCTGCCGCACATGCAGGGCAGCATGGGCACCACCCAGGACCAGATCAGCTGGGTGCTGACCTCCTACATCGTCGCGGCGGCCATCTGCATGCCGCTGACCGGTTTCATCGCCGCGCGCTTCGGCCGCAAGCGCCTGTTCATCTGGTCGATCATCGGCTTCACCATTGCCTCCATGCTCTGCGGCGCGGCCCAGAGCCTGGAGCAGATCGTCCTGTTCCGCCTGCTTCAGGGCGTGTTCGGCGCTAGCCTGGTGCCCCTCTCCCAGGCGGTACTGCTGGACACCTACCCCACCGAGCAGCACGGCTCGGCCATGGCCATCTGGGGTGTCGGCGTGATGGTCGGCCCCATTCTCGGCCCCAGCCTGGGCGGCTGGCTCACCGAGTACTACGACTGGCGCTGGGTGTTCTACATCAACCTGCCGTTCGGCGTGCTGGCCTGGTTCGGCCTGACCGCCTTCCTCAAGGAAACGCCGATCGAACGGGAGCGCCGCTTCGACCTGCTCGGCTTCTCCCTGCTCGCCCTGGCCATCGGCGCGCTGCAACTGATGCTGGATCGGGGCGAATCCCAGGACTGGTTCCATAGCCCGGAAATCCTCGTCGAAGCGGTGCTCGCCGGCCTCGGCCTCTACCTCTTCATCGTCCATGCGCTGACCCACCGCGAGCCCTTCATCGACCCGGCCATGTTCAAGGACCGCAACCTCAGCATCGGCCTGCTGTTCATCTTCATGGTGGGCATCATGCTGTTCGCCAGCATGACGCTGCTGCCGCCCTTCATGCAGAACCTGATGGGCTACCCGGTGCTCGATGTGGGCTACCTGATGGCCCCACGCGGCGTGGGCACCATGGTGGCGATGATGCTGGTGGGCCGGTTGATCACCCGCGTCGACCCGCGCTGGATGATCGGCCTTGGGCTGGTGCTCACCGCCCTGTCGATGTGGGAGATGACGCTATTCACCGCTGAAGTCAGCAGCTTCGCCATCGTCCGCAGCGGCGTGGTCCAGGGCCTGGGCCTCGGGTTGATCTTCGTGCCGCTGTCGACCCTGACCTTCTCCACCCTGGCGCCGCGCTACCGCAATGAAGGCACCGCCCTGTTCAGCCTGATGCGCAACGTCGGCAGCGGCATCGGCATCTCCCTGGTGATCAGCTACCTGGCCCAGCGCACGCAGATCAACCACGCCGCCTTCAGCGACTTCATGACGCCGTTCAATCAGGCGCTGACCCAAGCGACCGAAAGTGGCGCAGTCGACCTGACCAGTCCCGCCGGGCTGGTGGCGTTGAACCTGGAAGTGACGCGCCAGGCCTCGATCCTGGCGTACCTCCAGGACTTCCGCCTGATGATGTTCGTCACCCTCGCGTCCCTGCCCTTGCTGCTGCTGTTGCGCAAGCCGCCGAAAACGACCGAGGCACCGAACCCCCACGCCGTCATGGACTGAACTGGCCCGCCGGCTGGCGTCGCAGCTGATTGCGCCGCCAGGCCGCCGGCGGCGCACCGAACTCACGGCGAAAGGCGCGACTGAACGCGGTATCGGTCTGGTAGCCGACGTCTTCGGCGATGCGCGCCAGCGGAGCGTTGCTGCGGCACAACAGGTTGGCCGCCAGCAGCATGCGCCACTGGGTCAGGTACTGCATGGGCGAGCTCCCAACCAGTTGCTGGAAACGCTCGGCCAGAACGGAACGCGATGTGCCAGCGGTGCGCGCCAGCTCCTCCAGCGTCCAGGCCTGGGCCGGGCACCTGTGCAGGGCATTGAGCGCAGAACCGACGATCCGGTCCCCCAGCCCCGCCAGCCAGCCGGTGCGCCCTTCGGCCTGTTCGTTCATGTACAGGCGCAGCACCTCGATGAAAAGCACCTCGGCCAGTTTGGCCAGCACCCCTTCGCCGCCCGGCCGGGGCGACTTCGCCTCAGACAGGGCATAGCGCACCGAAGCTTCCAGCCAGGGCCCGGCGCTGGAGTCGCGCACGTTGACCCGCACCAGTGACGGCAGCCCGGCCAGCAACATATCCGCCAGCCGCGCATCGCAGGCCAGGTAACCACAGACCAGACGGGTAATTGCACCGCCGCCGCCATAAGCCAGCTGCCGGGGCCGGCGCGACAGTACGTCTTCCAGGCGCCCGCCCTTGGCCGGTGGCAGGCCGGGTTGTGAGGTCATGCGATGGGCGTCGCCCTGGGGAAAGATCACCACGTCTCCGGCCACCAGGTGCACGGGCCGGTCGCGGCCGAGTTCGACGAAGCACTCGCCCTGGGTGATGAGATGGAAGATCACCACGCGCTCGGCCCCCGGCTCCAGCAGGGGCGCCACCGAATCGGCGCGGGGCGACTGGTAGCACCAGGGCGCACTGAAGCGCGCGTTGATGAAGATCGCGCCGACTAGGCGGACGACGCGCAAGGTTTCCGACAAAGCGTCCATCAGTCCTCACCTCCGGCGCATTCCTGAAATTCTGGGCGGCGTATGAATTTCGCAGCGGATCGTCGGATAAGCGGTGGTGCGCGGACGATCGGACAGCCCTTGCCGACGCTCGGGCAGGACGGCATGCCGGAACGGGCGGATAGTTCCCCTGCACGCCGCTTCTGCCCAATCGAACGACGGCGTGTCCGCACTACCTAGAAAGCCAAGAAAACGAGGTCACCATGCCCAAGTTCCTCATTGAAAGAGAGATACCGGAAGCTGGAAAACTCACGGAACGAGACCTCAAAGCCATTTCACAGAAGTCCTGCCGGGTGCTCAGAGAGCTCGGACCAGAGGTGCAGTGGATACAGAGCTACGTCACCGACGACAAGCTGTACTGCGTCTACATCGCCGCCAGCGAGGAGCAGGTCAGGGAGCACGCCCACCAGGGCGGTTTCCCGGTCAACCGCATCTCCCGCATCAGCTCGATCATCGACCCGACCACCGCCGAATGAGCCCTGAAATGACTTCCGCTATTGATCTGAACGTACTTAAAAGCAAGCAGATGGCCTCCTGGGCCAGCGGCGACTACGCCGTCGTCGGTACCACCCTGCAACTGGTCGGCGAACTGCTCGCCGAAGCCTGCGACCTGCGCAACGGCGAGACCGTGCTGGATGTCGCAGCCGGCAACGGCAATGCCACCCTGGCCGCTGCGCGCCGAGGTGGGCGGGTAACCTCCACCGACTATGTAGAGGCCCTGCTGGAACGTGGCCAGGAACGCGCCCGCGCCGAGCGGCTGGAGGTGACCTTCCAGGCGGCCGATGCCGAGAACCTGCCCTTCACTGACGCCAGCTTCGACGTCGTGCTGTCCACCTTCGGCGTGATGTTCACCCCCGACCAGGCCAAGGCCGCCTCCGAGCTGGCCAGGGTCTGCCGTCCCGGTGGGCGCATCGGCCTGGCCAACTGGACGCCAGACGGGTTCATCGGCCAGGTGTTCAAGACCCTCGGCCGCCACCTGCCGCCGCCACCCGGCGTGCAGCCGCCCTCGCTCTGGGGCGTGGAGAGCCACCTGCGCGAACTGTTCGACGACACCGCCCGCGAGATTTCCGTGGCGCGGCGACTGCACAACTTCCGCTACCAGTCGCCAGCGCACTTCATCGAGGTGTTCCGCAAATGGTACGGCCCGGTGCACAAGGCCTTCGCGGCTCTCCCCGCTGACGCCGCCACGACCCTCGAACGGGACCTGACCGAGTTGCTGGAGCGCTACAACCGCGCCGGGCCCGAGTCGCTCATCGTGCCCAGCGAGTACCTGGAGGTGGTGATCACCCGCCGCTGAGATGAAGGTCGTACTTGCTCCTGTGGGGGCGAATGAATTCGCCCCCACAGGGATCATTGCGCTTTGGATGGCGGTAGGGTGCGCTGCGCGCACCGATAATCTCCCCCGCGGTGCTTAAACGCCGGTGCGCACGGCGCACCCTACTCGCAGGAGTCCGCATCTGCGTTTTCTTGCAAAACGGCATGAGGCGACCCGCTTCTGAATCGGCGCATTTCTGGTAGCCTCGGGGCTTTCCGCCGTACGGCCCAGCCAGGGAAGCCCAGGACCCATGCCCACTTCGATTCTCGACCCACTGGACTATGAAATCGTTCGCGAGCTGCAGGAGGACGGACGCCGCGCGTTCCGCGAAGTCGCCCGCAACCTGTCGGTCCCCGAAGCCACCGTCCGTACCCGAGTGAAGCGCCTGCAGGACCAGGGCATCCTGCAAATCCTCGCCTTCACCAACCCCTCCAAGCTGGGTCAGGCCAAACTCGCGCTGTTCTTCGTCACTGTCGCCCCGCAGGACCACGACCGCGTCGTCGATACTCTCGGCCGCTGGAGTGAAGTCAGCTACCTCTCCACCACCCTCGGTTCAGCCGATATCTGCGTGCAGGTGCTCTGCCGCGACGACGAGACCCTCTGGGGCCTGCAACAGAAAGTGCGCAGCCTGCCCGGCGTGCAGGACGTGCGGATGATGCAGGAAGTGAAGGTGCACAAGATCCGCTTCACCATCCCGTCGGCGCAGCCGGCCGAAGAGTGAGCTGAACTCAGACTCGTAGGGTGCGCCGTGCGCACCAGCGGTGTTTGGGTCTTCTACTGCCCCGTCAATTGACGCCGAACCGGTGCGCATGGCGCACCCTACGGGTTGTACCCTCCGCAACCCCGCAATTCCCTCGACCGCTCGTCTGCGTTTTGCGCATTTCACGCCGCAACTCTTCGCGCATTGCGCATTTCCTTCTGCGCCATTTTCGCGCACCGCATCCACTGATTTGCCCCCTCTCCCGCCGCCACCCGCTTTAGCACGGGCCTTTCCAGCCGGCTTCCGCCTTGGCGCACCAGGCGTGCCATAGCGGCGCAATGCGTATTTTAATTACACGCATATTGCGCAATGCGTATTTTTAATCGACATAAACGTATACATGCGCAAATAAACGACTTAGCATCCACTCATCGCGCGACCTTCCTACAAACACAAGACAAGATGAGGGCGATGCACATGCACCAGGCCAATCCAGGCTCCGAACATTCGGCGGCACTCGCAAAAACCATTCGCTGGTGGGACGGGGTGGCCATCACCCTGAGCCTGCCAGCGGCCCTGTTCGTCGGCCTCGGCTACTCCATCGGCGCCATCGGTGCCTGGGCGGCACTGGCACTCTGGGCGGCCATCGCCGCCGTGGCGGTCCTGCATAACTGGGTCTATTCGGAAATGGGCGCCATGTTCACCGAGAAGTCCGGTGGCATCGCGCTCTACGCCAACGAAGCCTGGAGCCAACGCATCCCCTGCCTCGGCCCGCTGGCCACTTACGCCTACTGGTTCGCCTGGGCTACAGCTCCCGCCATCTGGGGCCTGGCGGTGGCGCAGATCCTCACCGAGCAGTTCTTCCCCAACGCCAGTTACAGCCTGGACCTGGGCGTGATGCAACTCGACCTGCCGCAGCTGATCGCCCTGGGCGTCGCGCTGTTTTCCTGGGCGCTGAGCATGGTCAACCTACGCTTCACCATGATCATCATCACGGCCGCCGGCGTGTTGCTGATGATCCCGGTACTGATCTTCGGTGGCAGTTTCCTGGCCAGTGGCTGGAATACCGGCAGCTTCACCTGGCGCATCAGTGGCGACGCCGAGGGCCTACGCACCGTGTTCGCCTGGCTGTTCGTCATGGCCTGGTCGGCCTACGCCGTGGAAGCCGCCGCGTCCTTCATTCCCGAGTTCCGCGACACCGTGCGTGATACCCGCAAGGCCCTGCGCATTTCCGCGCTGATCCTGCTGCTGGTGTTCACCCTCACGCCACTGGGCCTGGCCGGCCTGCTCGGTGAGCAGGTGCTTGCCGACCACCCCTACGGCTTCCTCCAGATAGGCGCCCAGACGCTGCTGGGCGGTGGCGCCGCGCTGATCACCCTGGTGCTGATCGCCGGCATCCTGGTGCTCTCGGTGATGGGTACCGCCGACGCTGGCCGCGCCCTCTACCAGAGTTCGCTGGACGGCCTGACCATCCGCCAGTTCGGCACCCTCAACCGCTCTGGCGTGCCGGCCCGCGCCGTCACCGTGCAACTGCTGATCAACATCGCCCTGGTGCTTTTCGTGGGTAACGCCCTGGCGGTGATCGTCGCCGGCAACGTCGGCTACGTATTGGCCCACCTGCTGGCGGTGGCCGGTTTCGTGGTGCTGCGCAAGGACCGTCCGGATGCCACCCGCCCGATCCGCCTGGGCCGTGGTTGGATCGCCATCGCCGCCGGCCTCGCCCTGTTCGATGGACTGATCCTCGTGGTCGGCACCACCAGCGCCTCCATCACCGGCTACGGCGGCCTGAAGGAAGTCGGCATCGCCATCGCCGTGCTCGCCATCTCCCAGGTGCTGTTCCGCCTGCGCCGCCTGCAGGACCGCGCCCTGCCCGCCACCGCGCCCTTTCACTGATCCTGATAACGCCAGAAGGAAACCCTGATGAGCATCGATAACAAGGCCCGCCTTGCGTGGCCTAACAAGCGCCCTGTTGCCGTTTCACTGACCTTCGACGTGGACGCCGAGGCCGGCCTGCTGGGTGACAGCCCGAGTTTCGCCCGCCGCCTGACCAGCCTGTCCGAGGGCCGTTTCGGCGTCACCCGTGGCGTGCCGCGCATCCTCGAGCTGCTGCGCCGCCACAAGATTCCGGCGTCCTTCTTCGTGCCTGGTCACACCGCCGACCTTCACCCCCGGCTGATCGAGCAGTTGCTTGAAGACGGTCACGAAGTCGGCCATCACGGCCACATGCACCTGCGCAGCGACCGCATCTCCAGTACCGAGCAGATCGAGGAAATGGAACGGGGCCTGGAAGCCCTGGCCCGTGCCGGCGCGCCGAAACCCGCGGGCTACCGTTCCTCGTCCTGGGAACTGACCCCGGAAACCTTCGAGCTGGTCCTGGCCAAGGGCTTCGCCTACGACTCCAGCTGCATGGGCGATGACCGCCCCTACTACGAGACCTGGAACGGCCAGTCGATCCTCGAACTGCCGGTGCACTGGTCCCTGGACGACTGGCCCATGTTCGGCTGGGGCATCGACAACGGCGGCAACTTCACCCATCCGCGCACCCTCGCCGACACCTGGCTGGCCGAGTACGAGTCGGCTCGCCGCGATGGCCGCCACACCACCTTCACCATGCACCCGGAAGTGATCGGCCGCGCTGCGCGCTTCGAGCAGCTGGAGCGTTTCGTCGAGCGACTGGTGAGCGACGGCGATGTCTGGTTCGCCCGCCTGGACGACGTGGCGAAGCAGGTCGCCCCGCAACTGAAGAAGGTGGCCTGATGAGCATTCGCTTCCGTTCCACCGCCGTCACGCCCGCTGCCCGTGGCCTGGAGTTCGGCCGAGTGCATGCCGAGAAGATCCAGGCGACCGTCGACCGCTACCACACGCTGTTCGAGCGGGTCGCCACCCGCCCCTACGACCTGCGTGCCCTGGGCAGCCAGGCGTTGGTGCGCATCGCCGCATTCGCCCCGCCGCTGTATGACGAAATCCTCGCCATGGCCGAAGGCGCCGCAATCGAGCCGTCGTACCTGGGCGCCATCAATGCGCGCACCGAGATCCTCGCCTTCCTCGGCGCCCAGCTGCGCGGTGAGTGCTCCACCGTGGTCCGCCTGGAGCCGTTCAGCGGTTCACCGGCAACAGCGCAGACCTGGGACTGGTACGCGGAGTTCGCCGACCACTGGCTGACCTGGGAAATCCCCCATGCCGACGGCAGCCGGACGACCACCGTCACCGAGTTCGGCATCGTCGGCAAAGCCGGGGTCAACAGCCGTGGCCTGGGGGTGCACTTCAACATCCTCCACCACGCCGACGACGGGCAAGGCATCGGCGTGCCGGTGCACGTGGCCTCGCGCTGGATGCTGGACAGCTGCAACGACATCAACCAGGCCTTGCAACTGCTGGGTTCGGCGAAGGTATCGGCGTCCAGCTCCCTGACGTTGATCGCCGCGAAGGACCATTCCAGCGCCGCCGTTTCGGTGGAGCTGCATCCTGGCGGACCGGGCCTGGTGTTTCCCGATGCTGATGGCCTGCTGGTGCACACCAACCACTTCCTTTCCAGCCCGGCGCGGGAGTTCGACACCGAACCCGCCGCCTACCCGGACACCCTGATTCGCCACGACCTGCTGGTGCGACGCCTGTCCGGCCGCCAGGGCCTGACGCCGCAGAAGCTGCTGGCCGCACTGAACAGCCACCTCGGTGGCGGCGCCGCCCTGTGCTGCCACCCGGACCCGGCGCAACCGGCCGCAGGCCAGTACGCCACCCTGGCGAGCATCGTCATCGATGTCGCCAACGGCACCCTCACCGCCCTGCCCGGCGGCCCCTGCGGCCATCCGGACTGGCTCGACAACCACTGAACCCAGACAACAACAAAGGAGCCATCCCATGCTCAAGCTCAAACGCCTCGACAACATGGACATCCTCACCAACGACGTTCAGCGCCTGGTGGACTTCTACCATGGCACCCTGGGCCTCGGTTTCTTCCTGCCCTATGTGGCCGAAGAGAAGTGGGCCGCCATCGAGATGGGCAACGTCACCCTGTACATCTTCCACACCACCGACACCACGCCTGTGGAACGTCGCACCGCCGTGAACCTGGAAGACAAACCGGGCTTCGACTCCTTCGCCTTCGAAGTGGAGAACCTCGACGCCGCCATTGACTACCTCGACGGCAAGGTGGAATGGGTCACCGCCGAGCCCATCGAGTGGCAACACCCGAATGGCACCCACTACCGCTACCGCCCGATGTTCGACCCGGACGGCAACATGTTCTACGTCACCGAACCCCACAAGACCGTCTGACCGTCCCACCGGAGAAACCCCATGACTGCTGCAACCCAAGGGGCCCAGGCTACCCAGGCGCCCGAGGCGGTGCTCGCCCTGTCGCCGGCCGCCCAACGCCTGGAAGGCCGTGTCGCCCTCGTTACCGGAGCCGGCCGTGGCGCCGGCCGTGCCCACGCCCGCCTGCTGGCCGCCCGTGGTGCGGCCGTGGCCATCGTCGATATCGACGAAGACGTAGCCCGCGCCACCGCTGCTGAAATCGAAGCCGCCGGTGGCCGCGCCATCGCCCTGGTGGCCGACATCACCGAGCGCAACCTGGCCGAGCGCCTGGTGGCCGAGGTGGCCGAAACCCTGGGCGGGATCGATATCCTCGTGCACAACGCCGGGATGATGTACTCGCTCAAAGGGCTGACCGACACCGACGACGCCAACTTCGACCGCCTGCTGGCGATCAACGTCCACGCCCCGCTCTACCTCACCCGCGCCGCCCTGCCGCACCTGCGCAAGAGCCGCGCCCCGCGCGTGATCTTCATCAACTCCCAGTGGGGCCAGGTGCCCGACGGCCACTCCTACGGCTACATGGTCGGCAAGGCCGCGCAGCTGGGCCTGATGAAGACCATGGCCAAGGAATTCGTCAGCGAAGGAATCCTGGTCAACGCCATCACCCCCGGCGCCATCCTCACCCGCATGGTCCCCGAGGAATACATCGAGGGAGAGAAGGCCAACATCCCGCTGGGCCGCCTGGTCCATCCCGAGGAAATCGCTGCCGCCGTGGCCTTCCTCGCTTCCGACGAAGCCGCCTTCATCACCGGCCAGGCACTGCCGGTGAACGGTGGCGCCCTGGTCGTCGGCATCTGACCCCACAACAAGAATTACGCCGTGAGGATTCACCCATGACTACTGCACTCCCCCAGCGCCAACGCGCCGAACAGGCCATGCGCCGCCAATGGTTCCCGGTCGCCCGCTCCGCTGACCTGGCCACCCCGCAATCCGCCACCCTGCTCGGCCAGCGCCTGGTGGTGTACCGCACCGAGTCCGGCAAGGCCGTGGTGCAGGACGCCCGCTGCCCGCACCGGGGCGCCGACTTCGCCCTGGGCAAGGTGCATGGCGAGAACATCGCCTGCCCCTACCACGGCTGGCAGTTCAGCGCCGAGAGCGGCAAGTGCAGCCACATCCCGTCGCTGGAAGACCAGTGCAAGATCCCGCCCCAGGCCGCCATCCGCATCTATCCGGCCATCGAGCGCTTCGCCCATGTCTGGACCGTGCTGGAAGAGCCGGCCACCGAGCTCTATGCCCCCGAGCAGTGGAGCAATCTGGAGTTGGACTGGCTGGCCGCCACGCCGCTGGAGTCCCCTACCGGCGTTGCCGTGGCCATCGAGAACTTCCGCGACGTGGCCCACTTCCCCTTCGTCCACGAAGTCTCCATGGGCCCCAGCAAGCACGTAGTCGAACCGCTGAACGTCAAGCGCGAAGGCCTGGATATCTGGATGCAGCGGCCGCTGGATGCCGGCGATGGCGACTGGGCCAACGATGGCGACTGCATGATGTTCTACCACTGCGTCGCACCGGGCCTGGCCAGCATCACCTACGACTACGAGCGTCTGGGCAAGCGCATCGTCGCCGGCTTCCCCAGCCCGGTGGCCTATGACGAAGTGAAGATTTTCTGGGGCGTGGCCAACGAGCGCGACTACAAGGGCCTGGGCCTCGAGGAATGCCTGCGCATCGAGGAGATGGTCTACCTGGAAGACATGCCCATCGCCGCCGGCATCTGGCCGCGCGAGATCGACTGGGACGGCGTCTTCGTCGAGCACTCGGTGCCGGCCGACCTCTTCACCCTCAATTACCGCCGCGCCTTCCGCGAGTTCATCGAACGCGCCAACCAACCGGTGGCAACGCAGGTGGCGTCGTGAACGGGCAGATCGAGGTCCTGATCACCTGCATGCGGCTGGAGGCCGACGGCGTGATCTCCCTCGAACTGCAAACGCCGGAACGCACGCCGTTCCCGGAATGGAGCGCGGGCTCACACATCGACCTGCTGCTGCCGTCCGGCCTGGTGCGCCAGTACTCGTTGCATGGCGACCCGCGTGATCGCACGCGCCTGTCCATCGGCGTACTGCTGGAGGCCAAGGGGCGTGGTGGCTCGCGGGAAGTGCACGAGCACTTGCGAGTGGGTCAGCGCATCGCCATTCGCGGTCCGCGCAACGCTTTTCCGCTCGCCGCTGGCCAGCACTACCTCTTCGTTGCAGGGGGGATCGGCATCACGCCGATCCTCGCCATGGCCCGCGAGGTCCAGCGAGCGGGTGCTGACTGGCAGCTCATCTACGGTGGCCGTTCGCGGCGCTCCATGGCCTTCATCGATGAATTGCTGGCCCTCGGCGGTGATCGCGTATCCATCCAGCCGGCGGATGAAAGCGGGCTGCTGGACCTGGACGACATTGCCGCCCGCGCCGCCGATGGCCGCCACGTCTACAGCTGCGGCCCGGCGCCGCTGCTGGACGCGCTGACCGAGCGGTTCAAGGTGGATGGCCTGTCCGCGAACCTGCACCTGGAGCGCTTCGCCCCGGCAGCGCCCGTGCCCTGTGCCGGCAATGGCCAGGGCCTGACGCTGATCCTCGCCCGCAGCGGTCGCGAAGTCGTGGTGCCAGAGGAGCTTTCTGTGATGCAAGCCCTGCGCGAAGCCGGCTGCAACGTGTCGTCCTCCTGTGAACAGGGCGTGTGCGGCATGTGCGAAACCCGCGTGCTGGCCGGTGAAGTCGATCACCGCGACATGCTGCTGACCGACGCCGAGCGCGAGCGCAACAACGTCATGATGGTCTGCGTCTCCCGCGCACGGACCCCGACCCTCACCCTGGACCTTTGAAGGAGGCGTCTCGGGATGGCCGGGATCGAACAACACGTGCTCAAGGTGTCGATCCTGGCCACCGCTCTGGTGGCCTGTGGCGGCATCGTCTTCGGTCTCTGGGCCGGCTCGCAGTCCATCGTCTTCGATGGGCTGTTCAACGCCATCGACTCCTGCATGGCGATGCTGTCGCTGATGGTCTCGCGGCTGCTGGTGAAGCAGCCGGGGCGACGCTTCCAGCAGGGTTACTGGCATTTCGAGCCGCTGGTGCTGGCGCTCAACGGCAGCGTACTGGTGCTGCTGTGCGTCTATGCGCTGATCAACTCGGTCAGTGGCCTGATGCGAGGTGGGCACGCGCTGGCGTTCGACTCCGCGCTAATTTATGCAGTGGTCACGCTGGCCGGTTCGGCCCTGATGCTGGGCTACCAGCGGCGCCGTAATCGCCGCTTGAAGTCCGAGCTGATCCAGCTGGATATCCAGAGCTGGCTGATCTCCACCCTGATCACCGCCGCTCTGCTGCTGGCCTTTGCCACGGGATTCGTCCTGCAAGGCACGCCCTGGCAATGGCTCACGCCTTATATCGATCCGGCCATCCTCGCCCTGCTCTCGCTGCTGCTGATCCCCGGTCCGCTGCGCACCGTGGTGAAAGCGGTGAAGCAGGTCCTGCGCATCACCCCCGAATCACTGGACGAGGAAATCACCGGGCTGATGGCGGGCATGACGCGGCGCTATGGCTTCGAGTGCAGCTCCCATTCCGTGGCCCAGATCGGCCGGGGGCTGTTCGTGGAGATCCAGATCGTGCTGCCCGAGGCCATGGACCGCTGGCGCGTTTCCGAGCTGGATGCCTTGCGCGCTGAGATTGCCGCCGCCATTGGCCGTGAAGGCCCCAACCGCTGGCTGGCGATCGCCTTTACCCGCGACCGCCGCTGGATCTGAATCAACCCCATCGAGAACTGACCATGTGGTTCCAGACTGAATCCGCGCGGCTGGTGCCGCAGCTGTCCGAATGGATCGCCCGCCTGCTCAACGGCCAGCCCATCGAGCCCAGCGGGCAGTTGGCCGTTCACCCCTCGCTGCGCCAGTCGCTGGAACGCCTGCAACTGGCCTGGCGGCAACAGCGCGCCGCGCTCGACAACCACGAACCGCCGCCCTGCACGGAAGAAGAATTCACCACCCTGCAGCGTCAGCTCGATGACGGCCTCGACCAGCAGGTGCTGCTCCAGGCTCAGCTCGACGCCGCGCACCAGCTCCTGGGCGAACAGCAACAGCGCCTCGCGGGCTGGGACCAGGAACAGCGCGCCTGGGAGCTGACCCGCCAGACCCTCACCGAAGGCAGCTGGGACCTGCTGGTGGCCAATGGCGACCCGGACCATCCGCAAAGCCGCATCCGCTGGTCCGAGCAGTTCTGCGCGTTGGTCGGCCACAGCCGTAGCGAACTGCCCGATGGCTGGGACAGCTACAACCAGATCACCCACCCGGATGACCTGAAGGGGGTGATGCGGCACTTCGGCGAGCTGGTCCGCGATCCTTCGCCAGACGCTTCCTACGTGGCCGAGTACCGCATGTGCCACAAGACCCGTGGCGATACCTGGTTCCGTGAACGGGCCCGCTGCCTGCGGGACGAGCGTGGCGTGCTGCTGCGGGTGACCGGTGCGGTGCGCGACATCAGCGATGAGAAGCAGGCCGAGGCCGCGCGCCAACGGGAACAGGCGGCGATGCAAGCCACTTACGACCAGATCGCCCAGGTGGTGGGCGTGATCAAGGCCATCGCCGACCAGACCAACCTGCTGGCCCTGAACGCCGCCATCGAAGCGGCGCGCGCCGGGGAAGTCGGCCGGGGCTTCTCAGTGGTGGCGGATGAAGTGAAGAATCTCGCCCGCCGCACCCGAGTCGCCACCCAGGAGATCCAGGACATGCTGGAGCGGCGATAGCTAATTACCGGGTGTTGTTTTCTTGTAGGGAGGAGTTCCGGTTCTTCTGTGGGAGCGAATTCATTCGCGAATCCCGTTTCAGCTACTGAGCGCGTCGACCGCCAATCGCGCCACAGCCAAGTCCGACTCTGCGGATGTGGCATCCCCATCCTCCAGGAACCAGGCGGCGGAAAGCCCCGCATAGGCCAGCACCCAGCGCAGCAGCCGCTCCCGGCCCAGACCGGAAGCTTCGGCAACCACCGCCACCTGGCGGGCGAAGCGCTCAGGCCGCGTCACGGTGGGCAGCTCGGGATTGCAGATCATGTTCGCGTAGTCGTACCCGCGATCACCGATCACCCGCTTGGGGTCGATGGCCAACCAGCCGCGCTCGCCGAAATCGAGCACGTTCTCATGGTGGATGTCGCCATGCAGCACCACCACTTCGCGCTGTGAACCCAGCAGTTCGCGGGCAACACCGGCAGCCTCGGCGAACAGCCCTCCCCGTTGCCGCGCCGCCGGCCACAACGAGCGGAACCATTCTTCCAGGGTGGCCAGCTCCGGCGCTGGGGTCAGCCTCGGCGCATGCAGCCGGGCAATGGTGGCGCAGGCAATGCGGCTGGCTTCGTCGTCACGCCCATCCAACGCCATGCGCATCAGCGATCCGAGGCCGGTGGCCCGCTCCATCAATAAGGCATCGCCCTCGAGCCGATAGACCTGCGCCGCGCCTTCGCCATCCCACCAGCACATCACCAGTGCACCGATCCTTTCCTCGCTATCCCGGGCGATCTTCAACATCGCCGGCAATCCGTCGAACCGTACGGGCAGCAGATCGCTGCTGGGCGTACGGATGGGCTCGCCGTCAGGTTGCAGGTTCCATTTCGTCAGGTAGGGCTCGAACACGGCCTTGTGCTCCTTGCGGGTGATCGTCAGACCCAGCCATCTCGGACCGGGTGCGCCATGGTAGCCAGAATTCCCCTGTCGGTTGCCACCGTCCTGGCATAGTCATTCGCGCTTTAGCCGTCCGATTACCGCACAAAACCCCGAGCGACAAATTGACGTAATTAACCGGTTAGTACATTTTCATTGTCATCCCGCTCCGGCTATCCGGACGGAGCCAGAACAACAATGGAGATACCGCTGTAATGACCCGCACCGTCCTGGTTCTCAACGGTCCGAACCTCAATATGCTCGGCACCCGCGAACCCGCCACCTATGGCCACGAAACCCTCGCCGACATCGCCGCCCAGTGCAGCCGCACCGCCGCCGGGCTGGGTTTCGAGGTGGACTTCCGCCAGACCAACCATGAAGGCGAGCTGATCGACTGGATCCACCAGGCTCGCGGCCGTTGCGCCGGCATCGTCATCAACCCCGCCGCCTGGACCCATACTTCCGTCGCCCTGCGCGATGCCCTGGTGGCCAGCGAGCTGCCGGTGATCGAGGTGCACCTTTCCAACGTGCACAAGCGCGAGGAGTTCCGTCACCACTCCTTCGTTTCCGCCATCGCCGTCGGCGTGATCTGCGGCCTCGGCAGCCAGGGCTACAGCCTGGCACTCCAGCACTTCGGCCAACTGTTCTCCAGGGGTTGAGCGCCATGTCCCAGCACAATCAATCCGTTCTCGCCGGCCTGATCGGCGCAGGTATCCAGGCTTCCCGTACGCCCGCCATGCACGAGCATGAAGGCGACGCCCAGGGCATCCGTTACCTCTATCGGTTGATCGACCTCGACCAGCTGAAACTCGACAGCAGCGCCCTCCCCGACCTGCTCGATGCCGCCCAGCGCATGGGTTACACCGGCTTGAACATTACGTTCCCCTGCAAGCAGGCGATCATCCCGCTGCTGGACGAACTCTCGCCCGAGGCCGCTGGTATCGGTGCGGTGAACACTGTGGTGCTGAAGGACGGCAAGCGTGTCGGCCACAACACGGACTGCCTGGGCTTCGGCGAAGGTTTCCGCCGTGGACTGCCAGACGTTCAGCGCCGCCAGGTGGTGCAGATGGGCGCCGGCGGCGCGGGTTCCGCCGTGGCCCATGCTCTGCTTGCAGAAGGCGTCGAGCGCCTGACCCTGTTCGAAGTGGACGCCGCCCGTGGCCAGGCCCTGGTGGATAGTCTGAATGCTCACTTCGGCGTCGGTCGCGCTGCCCTGGGTACGGACCTGCCCAACGCCATGGCGGAAGCCGATGGCCTGGTGAACACCACGCCTATCGGCATGGCCAAATTGCCCGGCACTCCGGTTCCGGCCAAGCTGCTGCGCCCCGAACTCTGGGTGGCGGAGATCATCTACTTCCCGCTGGAAACCGAACTGCTGCGCGATGCACGTGCTACCGGCTGCCGCACCCTGGACGGCGGCACCATGGCGGTGTTCCAGGCCGTGAAAGCCTTCGAGCTGATCAGCGGCCGCAGCGCCGATGCCGACCGGATGATGGCGCACTTCGCCAGCATGAATGGTTGATGCGTCTGACCTCGGCGCTCCTCTGTAGGGTGCGCTGCGCGCACCGATACTCCCGCGCGGTGTAACTGGTGAACACACGGCGCACCCTACGCATCTGTTCCCTGTGGGAGCGAATTCATTCGCGAATAAATTCGCTCCCACAAATGCCCACACCCCCTTTAATCCAGCACCGGCTTCAGTAGCGCCTGCGCCTCATACAGAGGCGTCAGATAACGCTGGCGCATCTCGTCTCCGTTCATCCGTGAAGCGTGGGTGGTGATGGTGAGACTGGCCTTCAGTTCGCCCTTGCGATTGGTCAGCGGGACGCCGAGCACGCACATGCCCGCCTCGTATTCCTGGTCCACCACGGCGAAGCCCTGAGCCCCGACCTTCCTCAACTCCGCCTTCAGCTCGTCGATGCCGGTGCGCGTGAACGGCGTCAGCTGACGCAACGCGACCCGCGCGAAGTACGCCTCCAACTCCTCTTCGGTAAACGACGCCAGCCAGATGCGTCCGCTGGCCGTGCAGTACATCGGCATGCGCGATCCGGGTCGAATGGAGAGCGAGGCGATGTGGCTGTAGCGGCTGCGCACGATATGCACGATGTCATCGCCGTCGCGCAGCCCCACTGACACGTGCTCCTGAGTCGTCCGCGCCACCTGCTCGACGATGGGTCGCAGCATGCGTGGCAATTGCGCCGAATCCACGTAGGCCTGGCCGATGCGCAATGCCTTGGCGGTCAGCCAGTAATGGCGGCCATCGGTCTCGGCGAAACCGTCATGGACCAAGGTCAACAGGAAACGTCGTGCCGCGCTGGACGTCATCCCGGACATGGCCGCCGCTTCCGGCACGCTGAGGCGCGGGTGGTCGACGCTGAACAGCTGCATCAGCGCCAGGCCTTTCTGCAGCCCGGCGATAAGGTCCCGCTGGTGGATTACCGGTGTCTTCATTCCCACTCCCCGTCCGGTGGATCGGCCTTTCCGTAGGGTGTGCCGTGCGCACCGGAAGCCCGTGCAGAAGATGCGGTGCGCGCAGCGCACCCTACAAGGAACTGGTGGATTACCGGTGTCTTCATTCCCACTCCCCGTCCGGTGGATTGGCCTTTCCGTAGGGTGCGCCGTGCGCACCGGAAGCCCGTGCAGAAGATGCGGTGCGCGCAGCGCACCCTACCAAAATTATTTCAGCTAACAGTGCGATTATCGCAGTGCCATTGCGATAAACAACCAAAACGCCCTTCTGCTTCATTGGCCGCTTCCTGGGCGCTGGCAATACTGCCGGCACAACAACAAGCCCAGGAGATCAGCATGATCCGTGGTTCGACCGCACTGGTGGCCATCATCGGCAGCCCCATCGCCCAGGTGAAATCGCCGGAAAACTTCAACGCCTGGTTCACCGAGAGCGACCAGGACCTGGCGATGATCGCCGTGGACATGGCCGAGCAGAATCTCGCCACCTTCATCCAGTCCCTGCGCGGCTGGAAGAACCTGCGTGGCTGTGTCGTCACCGTGCCCTACAAACAAGTGCTCGCCAGCCTGCTCGACCAGCTAAGCCCCCGCGCCGCCGCCCTGGGCTCGGTGAACGTGATCCGCCGCGAGTCCGATGGCCGCCTGTTGGGCGACAACGTCGATGGCGAGGGCTTCCTCAAGGCCGCCCGCGCCCACGGATTCCAGCCGGACGGACACCGTGCGCTGCTGGTGGGCTCCGGCGGCGTCGGTGCGGCCATCGCCTACTCGCTGTGCGAAGGCGGCGTGCGCCAGTTGGTGATCGCCGACCTCGACGAGCCCCGCGCCGAAGCCCTCGCCGAACGCTTGAGCCAGGCGTTCCCCCAGATCGCCATCGGCAATCAATACGAAAGCCTGGGAGCCTTCGACCTGGTGGCGAACGCCACGCCTGTGGGCATGGGCGGAACCGGTGAAATGCCCTTGCCTGGTGTACTGCTGGAAACCCTTTCGCCTGCTGCCCTGGTGGCCGACGTGGTGACCAGTCCGGTGGTGACGCCCTTCCTGGAACTCGCCCGGAACCTGGGCTGCCGCATCCAGACCGGTCCGGAAATGGCCCGCGCACAGATGGGCAACCTTGGCGCCCACATGGGCGTGATGCCGCAGGACGCCTGAGGAGCCGCCCATGAACTCTGTCGTACAGACACAGCCCCCCGAAAACCTCGCGGGCACCTGGGACCTGGTGGTACTTGGCAGCGGTGCCGCCGCCTTTGCCGCAGCCACCACTGCCGCCTGCAAGGGCCTCAGCGTACTGATGCTGGAGAAAGCGCCGCAGTTCGGCGGCACCTCGGCCATCTCGGGCGGCGCCGTGTGGATCTTCGACAGCGACCAGGCCCGCGCAGCAGGCATCCAGGACAGCCCGGAAGCGATCCGCACCTACCTGAAGAAGACCATCGGCTCCGGCTACCGGCCCGAACTGGTGGACGCCTTCATCAGCAAGGGTCGCGAGGCGCTGCGCTTTCTCGAACAGCACACCGAGCTGGCCTACGCCCTGCGTCCCTTCTCGCCGGACTACTACCCGCTGGAAGACGGCGCCACCGACCGGGGCCGTGCCCTGGAAATGCTGGAGTACGACGGGCGCCGTCTGGGCGCGCGCTTCAAGGACCTGCGACGTCCGCCAGAGGGCATGCTGTTGTTCGGCGGCATGATGGTGAACCGCGTCGATATCCAGCACTTCCTCAGTTTCCGCCGCTCGCCCCGGTCCCTCTGGCATTGCCTGAAACTTATGGCCCGCTATGGTCTGGACCGCCTCAGCCATGAACGCGGCACCCGCCTGACCGTGGGCAACGCGATGATCGCGCGACTGGCTACCACCGCCTTCGAGAAAGGTGTGGAGCTCTGGTTGCAGAGCAGCGCCGAGTCGCTGGTGATCGAGGGCGGCCGGGTCGTCGGCGTGCGCGTACAGAAGGATGGCCGGCAGGTAGTCGTCCGCGCCCGAGGCGGTGTGGTCTGCGCCATGGGCGGCTTCGCTGCCGGAGAGTTGGCCGCCCGCTTTCGCCCGGATGCCGGCAGCGAACACCTGACCATGTCTCCCGCCACTAACGACGGCGCCGCGCTACGCCTGGGCGCCGAAGTGAATGCCGCAACCGGTGCGGGCATGGCAGCCAATTTCTTCTGGGCGCCGGTATCGAAATTGCGACGGCCCAACGGCGAGACCGAGCGTTTCCCCCATCTGGTCACCGACCGCGCCAAGCCGGGAATCATCGCGGTGAACAGCGCCGGGCAGCGCTTCACCAACGAAGCCGACTCCTACCACAGCTTCGTCCAGGCCATGCACCGGGAAGGCATCGCCACTTGCTGGCTGGTCTGTGATGCCGAGGCCATGGGCCGCTACGGCATGGGCCTGGCGCGACCGAGCCCGGTGGACAACAGCGCCCTGATCGAAGCCGGCTACCTGTTCCGCGCCGACACGGCCGAAGGGCTGGCCCGGGCCATTGGCGTCGATCCACAGGGGCTGGCGGCAACACTCGCGCGCCACAACGAGGACGCTCGCAGCGGCCATGACAGCCAATTCGGCAAGGGCGCCACCAGCTACAACCAGTCCTTGGGCGACCCGCACCACAAACCCAATCCCTGCCTGGCGCCGCTGACTCGCGCCCCCTGGTACGCCGTGCGCGTGCACACCGGCGACCTGGGCTCGGCGCGCGGCCTGGTCACCGACGCCACGGCCCGCGTGCTGGACCATCAGGGCAAGCCCATCGCCGGCCTGTACGCCGCCGGCAACGACATGAACTCGATCATGGACGGCACCTACCCCGGCCCTGGCATCACCCTGGGCCCGGGCCTGACCTTCGGCTATCTCGCCGCCAGCCATGCCGCCGAACACCTGCAATCCAAAGCCTGAGGCAACCACCATGTATTACGAACTGCGCACCTACACCCTCAAGCCCACCAAAATGGCCGACTGGCTGGCCCTCTACCGCAGCCATTGCCTGGAGCTGCAGACCGAGCACCTCGGCAAGCTGGTGGGCTTCTTCACCACCGAGTTCGGCGACGCCAACCAGGTGGTGCACATCTGGGCCTACGAGAGTCTCGACGACCGCATCGCACGCCGCGCGAAGATGGCTGCGGACCCGCGCTGGGCCGAGTTCGGGCGCCTGAACAAGGAACTGGATGCCGTGCTGCATCTGGACTCGCGTCTGATGCGCCCCACCGGTTTCTCTCCCCTGCAATGAACACGGCGAACGAGCGTCACTGCGATGTGCTGGTGATCGGTTCCGGCGCCTCGGGCCTGGCGGCGGCAGTCACCGCCGCCCATCGCGGGCTGGACGTGCTGGTGGTGGAAAAGGCCAACCAGCTCGGCGGCACCAGTGCCTGGTCCGGCGGCTGGTTGTGGATTCCGCGCAACCCGCTGGCTCGGGCGGAAGGTATCGAGGACAGCGAACAAGCCGTCGAGACTTACCTGCGTGCCGAACTCGGCGTCGATGCGCTGGATGAGTGCCAACGGGCCTTTCTGCGCCACGGGCCGGAGATGGTCGAGTTCTTCCAGCGCCACACCCAGGTGCAGTTCCAGTCCGGCAGCCGTATGCCGGACATGCACGACTCCCCTGGTGCCGCGCGCGGCGGCCGTTCCCTCTGCGCCCTGCCCTTCGACGGTCGCCAGCTCGGCCCCTGGCTCCAAGCGCTGCGTCCACCGCTGGATCTGATCAGCCTGGGCGGCATGGGCATCGCCGGTGGCGCCGACCTCGCGCACTTCCTCAATGCCCGCCGCTCGCCGCGCTCGGCCCTGTATGTCGCCGGACGCCTGCTGCGGCATTGGCGCGATCGCCTGCTGCATGGCCGAGGCCTGCACCTGGTAAACGGCAACGCCCTGGGGGCGCGGCTGTTGCGCAGCGCCCTCGACCTTAGCGTGAGCCTGGAAACCGGGGCTGCCGCCACGCGGCTTCTGCAGGATGACCAACGCGTTGTGGGTGCGGAGCTGATGCAAGATGGCCGTAGCCTGAAGGTGCTGGCACGCCGGGGCGTCGTGCTGGCCTGCGGTGGTTTCCCTCATGACCGCCCGCGCATTGCCAGGCTGTTCGGCCACGAGCACCTCTCCGCCGCACCGGACACCAATACCGGCGACGGCCTGCGCCTGGGCGAAACCGTGGGGGCGCAGGTGGCGGAAGACCTGTCGAGTCCGGCGGCCTGGGCACCGGTGTCACGGGTGCCGCGCAAGGACGGCAGCTTCAGCGGCTTCCCGCACCTGATGGAGCGGGCCAAACCGGGGTTCATCGCCGTGACGCGCAATGGCCGGCGCTTCACCAACGAGGCCGACTCCTATCACGACTTCATGAATGCCTTGTTCCGCACCACCCGGGCCGGGGAAGAACCCGCCGCCTGGCTGATCTGCGACCACCGTGCACAACGCCGCTACGGCATCGGCTGGGCGCGCCCTTTTCCGTTCCCGACGGGTCGCTACGTGCGTAATGGTTACCTGAAGAAGGCGGCCAGCCTTGCAGAACTGGCCCGTCTTTGCGGTATCGACGGGGAGCAACTGCAATCGACGGTGGCAGCATTCAACGCCAATGCCGAACGCGGAATAGACCCCGATTTCCGGCGCGGCGCCTCGGCCTACAACCAGGCACAGGGCGAACCCTTGCACGGACCGAACCCGTCGCTGGGCGCACTGGCCGAAGGACCTTTCTATGCGCTGAAACTGGTACCCGGCAGCCTGGGCACCTTCGCCGGACTGCGCACCGATGCGTCTGCACGGGCGCTGGATGACCGGGGCGAGGTCATCCCCGGTCTCTATGTGGTAGGCAACGATATGGCGAGCGTGATGAGTGGGCGCTACCCCAGTGGCGGAATCACCCTGGGGCCGGGCATGACCTTCGGTTATCTCGCCGGGCTGGAGCTGGCCCGACAGGAAGTCACGCCTGCAGGAAGCGCAGGACAGACTCGCAGATCATCTCCTTGTGCCGCGCCTTGACCTGCTCGTCCACCAGATCGATCTGGAAGATCTCGCCGAAGGTGTTGCGGTTGGAGACGCGGTAGAAGCAGAAGGAGCTGATCAGCAGGTGCAGGTCGAGTGCGTTCAGGCCTGGACGGAACAGGCCCTCGGCTTCACCACGACGGAGGATTTCACCAAGCGCGTCAAGGATGGTGGTGCTCATGGAGCGGATGGCCTTGGACTGCTTCACGTACTCGCCGTGATGGATGTTCTCGATGCTGACGATGCGCACGAAATCCACGTTGCGGTCGTGGTGGTCGAAGGTGAATTCCACCAGGCGGCGGATCGCTTCGCGGGGTTCCAGTTCGGCCAGGTGGAGTTTGCCTTCGGTGCTGCGGATATCGCCGTAGAGCTTTTCCAGCACCTCGACGTAGAGCTGCTCCTTGCTGCCGAAGTAGTAGTAGATCATCCGCTTGGAGGTGTGCATGCGCTCGGCGATGGCGTCCACGCGGGCGCCGGAAAGGCCCTGCTGGACGAATTCGGTGATGGCCGCCTGAAGGATGTTCTCGCGGGTTTTCTCCGGGTTGTTCTTGCGCCCTTTACGAGGGGCCTCTGCGGGCAGGTCTTGGACTTCGGCAGTTATTGTCATCTTGGGCTCACGGCCAGCGGAAACTGGATCGATTATGGGCTGGGCGGCGGCCGTAAGGAAGCCTGGCGCGGACGTGGCGCCAGGCTTCCACGCGGTCTACAGCTTGGCCTTGGCCAGGGCGCCACTGCGCGCCTTGGCCATGGCCGCCAGGCGTACCGCGACGTTGGCCGCGCCGTAGCCGGCGTAGCCGTTCTTGCGCTGGAGGATTTCGAAGAAGAAGCGCCCCTCGAACGGCTCGGTGTAGACGTGAAACAGCTCGCCACCCTGGGCGTCGCGATCGTAGAGCACGTTGTAGTAGGCCAGCTCGCTGAGGAACTCGTCGTCGAAGTCAAAACGCGCGGCCAGGTCGTCGTAGTAGTTCAGCGGGATATCCAGCAGCGGCACGCCGGCGTCCTTGGCGCGGCTCACCTCGGCGAAGATGTCTTCGCAGGAGAAGGCGATGTGGTGGGCGCCCGAGCCGCGGTAGCTGGACAAGGCGTGAGAGATGGCCGTGTTGCGGTTCTCCGAGATGTTCAGCGGCAGGCGGATGCTGCTGCAGCGACTGCGGATGGCGCGGCTCTTCACCAGGCCGTACGGGTCCGGCAGCACCACTTCGTCGTCGGCCTCGAAATCCAGCACGCTCTTGTAGAACAGCACCCAGCTGTCCAGGCCATCGGCCGGCAGCGCCAACGCCATGTGGTCGATGCGGTCGAGCTGGCCGGTCTGCACGGCGCCCGCGTCGAGGACGAAGTCGCTGTCATAGATGGTCTGCCCGGCCTGGGCCTGCTCTACCAGATAGATGAGGCTGCCATCCGGCGCGCGCACGGCGGGAATCTCGCGTTCGTTCGGGCCGACCAGCCCACGATAGGGTTGGCCCTTGAATTCGCGCGCCCGCTCCAGGGCGCTCGCGCTGTCCTTGACCCGCAACGCGGTGGCGCACAGCGACGGGCCGTGGGCCTCGAAGTAGCCATGGGCGAACGAATAGGGTTCGGCGTTCAGCACGATATTGATGTCGCCCTGGCGCAGCAGGCTCACGTCCTTGGAGCGGTGCTTGCCGGCGCGGGCGAAGCCCAGGCGCTCCAGCCAGCCGGCCAGCTTCGCGCCCTGGTTCTCGTCCACGGCGAACTCGAGGAACTCCACGCCGTCGTAGCGGCTGGCCGGCGGTGGCGCGAAGAGAATGTCCCGGTTGGCTGGGGGCGTTGCGTCTTTTTCCAGCAGCTTGCGGGTCTTCTCTTCGAGATAGAGCAAGGACCGCAGGCCATCGGCGGCATTGGCGCGCGGCGGTGCGGCGCGGAAGCCGTCGTTGAAGATTTCCAGGGACAGCGGCCCGGTATAGCCGCTGCGGATGACGGGTGCGAGGAAGCCCGCCAGATCGAACTCGCCCTGGCCGGGGAAGCAGCGGAAATGCCGGCTCCACTCCAGCACGTCCATGGCCAGCAGGGGTGCGTCGGCCATCTGCACGAAGAAGATCTTGTCGCCCGGAATCTCGGCAATACCGCTCGGATCGTCCTTGATCGACAGGGTGTGGAAGCTGTCCAGCAATACGCCCAGAGCTGGGTGATCGGCCTGGCGAACCAGGTTCCAGACCTGCTGCCAGCTGTTCACATGACGGCCCCAGGCCAGGGCCTCGTATCCGATGCGCAGATTGCGCGCGCCGGCGCGGTCGGCCAGCAGGCGCAGGTCGTCGACGAGGATTTCCTCATCGGGCAGCGAATCGGGCTGGACGTTGCTGCACACCAGCACCAGGTCGGTACCGAGCTCCTGCATCAGGTCGAACTTGCGTTCGGCGCGGTCGAGGTTCTTCTGCAGGCGGTCGCGGCGGCAGCCTTCGAAATCACGGAACGGCTGGAACAGGGTGATGGCGATGCCGAGGTCGGCACACATCTGGCGGATTTCACGGGGGCTGCCGGCGTAGTACAGAAGGTCGTTCTCGAAGATTTCGACGCCGTCGAAACCGGCGGCGGCGATGGCTTCGAGCTTTTCCGGCAGGGTACCGCTCAGGGAGACGGTGGCAATGGAACGCTGCATGCTTCAGCTCCTGGTGGGTGGGCGCCGGCTCTGCGGTCATCGGCAAGGGGTATTGCCGAGGTGTTCCTGTGGGAGCGAATTCATTCGCGAAGCAGACCGCAGGTCTGCCATGTCAACTGAGCCATGGGCGGCTATGCCGCCAATCGCGAATGAATTCGCTCCCACAGAAAAGCAACCCGCACGGCTTGTTTTCGTAGCTGGATCGATTATTCGCGCGTAAAGTCAGCCCATCAATTCAATATGTACGAACCAGTTAGTTTTGTGTTCGATCAGCGAACAGAAGGCCGGTTATCGAATTGACGCTTTTTCGATCACTGCGCAACATGAACCCCATGTTGCAGGCAACCCACCGGGTGGCATCACTGCCCAGCCCAGTCACCCGGCAGGCCCTGCGATGGCAACCAAGTGTCACGACATAACAATTTCAAGAAACGGGTAACAGCTCATGCTCACTACCAGCTACCTGATCGAAATCCCCTCCCCCAGCCGGCTTGCCACGGCCTCCAGATCGAGTGCGACGCGATCGTCGCCACTCTGAACTGACTCCCTGACACCACTCGGACGGCGATAACCGGCCAGCTCCCCACGAGCAGCGCCGCGCCAGCGTGCACACATTCCAGCCAGGCCCCGCGCCGATGGGATGTGCGTCCGGCTACCTAACAAAAACAACGGAGACATCGATGGCTACCACCTCCAGCTCCCAAGCCAAGAAAGCAACTGCCAGCGGATGGATAGGCTCCGCCCTGGAGTACTACGACTTCTTCATCTATGCCCAGGCGGCAGCCCTGATCTTCCCGCAGATCTTCTTCCCCAACACCGATCCGAAAATGGCCATCATCGCCTCGCTGGCCACCTACGGCGTCGGCTACCTGGCCCGCCCGGTAGGCGCCTTCGTGCTCGGCCACTGGGGTGACACCCGCGGTCGCAAGAATGTGCTGCTGCTGTGCATGTTCCTGATGGGTCTCTCCACCATGGCCGTCGGCCTGCTGCCGACCTACCACGACATCGGCATGCTTGCGCCGGTGCTGCTGGTGCTGCTGCGCCTGGTCCAGGGCTTCGCCGTGGCCGGTGAGATTTCCGGCGCCAGCTCGATGATCCTCGAACATGCGCCATTCGGGCGGCGTGGCTACTACGCCAGCTTCACCCTGCAAGGCGTACAGGCCGGCCAGGTGATGGCGGCTGCCGTGTTCCTGCCGCTGGCCTACTTCATGCCGAGTGAGGCCTTCAACGAATGGGGCTGGCGAATTCCGTTCCTGCTGAGTGCCTTCGTCCTGGTGGCCGGCTTCATCATCCGTCGCGAAGTCCATGAAACTCCGGCCTTCGTCAATGAAGAGAACCAGCAGAAAGTCGCCAAGTCGCCTGTAACCGAAGCCTTCCGCCACAGTTGGAAATGCATGGTCCTGGTGATGTTCATGGCCCTGATGAACGTGATCCCGGTCGTGGCCACCATCTTCGGTGCGGCCTACGCGGTGCAGCCGGCCTACGGCATCGGCTTCGACAAGAGCGTCTACCTGTGGATTCCGGTGGTGGGCAACATCGTCGCCGTACTGGTCATCCCCTTCGTCGGCAACCTCTCCGACAAGATCGGCCGTCGCCCGACCATGATCGCTGGCTGCCTCGGCTCCGGTCTCCTGGCCTTCGTCTACCTCTATGCCATCAGCATCCAGAACGTGCCGCTGGCCTTCGCCACCTCCATCCTGATGTGGGGCATGGTCTACCAGGGCTACAACGCGGTATTCCCGAGCTTCTACCCGGAGCTGTTCCAGACCCGCTACCGCGTATCGGCGATGGCCATCGCGCAGAACATCGGCACCATGCTCACTGCCATGCTGCCGGCCCTGTTCGCCGCCGTCGCTCCGCCCGGTTCGGACAACATCCCGGTGGTGATCGGCAGCCTCGCCTTCCTCATCACCTGCGTGTGCGCCCTGGCCGCCTACGTGGCACCGGAAACCCACCGCCTGGCCATGGAAGACCTCGGCAACCCGAACGCCAAGCCGATGGACAAGAACCAGTACGAGTCCAGCCGCCAGAACAGCATGCGCGCCGTCAGCCATTGATCGCGCAAGCCAGGCTCCAAAGAGAAGGCCCCATATGGGGCCTTTTCTTTTTGGTTGGCCCACCTCTGGAACAGCCCTGTAGGGGCGATTTCAATCGCTACGCAGGGCGCAGCCCTGCTTTGTAGGAGCGAATTTATTCGCGAGATGGCGGGGCACCGTGCAAGCCTTTAACTGCCCTCACCCCAACCCTCTCCCAGAGTGAAGTGGTCAAGTAAAACTGGACACCGGTTTAGGTCTATCCAGCCAGCGCTTCGCGCTGTG
>NZ_SSOH01000070.1:0-97457 GCF_029873155.1 Pseudomonas sp. BN515
TGGACTTGCGGTAGCCCCCTGGAAGGGGGCGAATCCACTACCGAGCACAACGCCGACCTCTTTCGCCCGGTCTGGACCGTAGGGTGCGCTGTGCGCACCGACTTCAGGACCCGCTTCGGCACCAGGCCAAACCGCCGGTGCGCACGGTGTACCCTACCCGATCGCCTTCATCCTGCTAGCCCAAGCAGTCGAATCGTCACAGGCAGAGCCGATGACTCATGACCAGGTCCTCAGGACGTGGTTTCCCAAGTTCAAATGAAATCGCTCCCACAGGCTCCTCCGTAGGATGGGTGGAGCGGAGCGATACCCATCATCCCGGTGGGCTGAAGCCCACCCTGCTCATCCACCTCATATCCGGCCGATGCCCATCAAATGTTCGATCAGCCATTGCAGGGCTTCATCCTCTTCGCGCTGGGCCACGCTCACCAGGTCGAGATGGAAGGGCCCGACGGCGAAGGGCAGGGGATGTACCTGCAAGGGCAGCAGGCCGGCGAAGTGGTGGGCCAATCGCGCCGGCAGCACCACGCTGAGGTCGGTGCTGGCGACGATATGGGCCGCCTGCAGATAGTTGGGCGTGGTGTAGACGATGTCCCGCGCCAGCCCCTGTTCCCCCAGCCACTGATCGACCATGCCTTTGGTCTGGCCACCGTGTACCCAGAGGTGGCGTAGCCTGAGAAAGCCGGCGAGGTCGGGCGCCTCCTGCAACTGAGGATGGTCGCGACGGGCCACCAGGCGCAGCGTTTCGCTCATCCAGCGGCGGCTGGCGAAGCGCGAGGGAATGCTTTCGAAGCGACCCAACACCAGGTCCAGTTCTCCGTGGTCCAGCGCGGCGGCGGGCAGGCTCGGAGAGAGGTGGCGGATGGCGATCTTGACCCCCGGCGCTTCCTCGGCCAACTGCTGCAGCAGGCGTGGCATGCAGATCAGTTCCACGTAGTCCGTCACGGCGATGGTGAAGCGCTGGCGGCTGCGTGCCGGGTCGAAACCTTCACCGATCACCAGGCTCTGCTCGATCTGCTTGAGCGCGGCGCGGATCGGCGTTTCCAGGGCCAGCGCCCGGGGTGTCGGCTGCATTGCCCGGCCGACGCGCACCAGCAGCGGGTCGCCGAGCAGTTCGCGCAGACGGTTCAGCGCATTGCTCACCGCCGGCTGGCTGAGGGCCAGGCGCTCCGCCGCACGGGAGACGTTGCGCTCGCGCAGCAGGGCGTCCAGTACCCGCAGGAGATTGAGATCGAAATTGGAGATATTCACCGGAGGAATGCCATTCATCACAAGACTAAATTTCAAAAATAGTACCGGCTTCCTTAAGGTGATTGGCGATTTGTCTCCCCGTCAGAACAACAAGAGGGCCATCCATGACCCAGAGCGCATTCAACATCCAGCGTGCCGCCGTGATCGGCGCGGGCACCATGGGCCGCGGCATCGTCATGAGCCTGGCCAGCGCTGGCCTTGACGTCCGCTGGCTGGACAACAACCCGCAGATGCTCGAACAGGCCCTAGGCGTGGTGGCCGATACCTACGCCCACAGCGTGCGCCAGGGCCGCATCAGCGAGGTCCAGGCCGCCGAGCGCGTCGCCCGCATCCAGCCGGTGGGCGGCTACGACGAGCTGGCCGATGTCGATCTGGTGATCGAGGCTGTCTTCGAGAACCTCGAACTCAAGCAATCCATCTTCCGCGAGCTGGATGCCTGTCTGAAGCCGACGGCCATCCTCGCCAGCAATACCTCCGCGCTGGATATCGACGCCATCGCCGCCGTGACCGGGCGCCCGGAGCAGGTCCTCGGTCTGCACTTCTTCAGCCCGGCGCACATCATGAAGCTGCTGGAGATCGTCCGTGGCGCACACACGGCACCCGTGGTGCTGGACGCCACCCTGGAACTGGGCCGGCGCATGGGCAAGGTTTGCGTGGTAGCCGGCAACTGCAAGGGTTTCATCGGCAATCGCATGCTCCATACCTACGTGCGCGAGGCGCGCATGATGCTGCTGGAAGGCGCGTTCCCTCATGAGGTGGACAGTGCGCTGCAGGGCTTCGGCTTCGCCATGGGCCCGTTCCGCATGTACGACGTGGTCGGCATCGACCTGGAATGGCGCGCCCGTGAACTGGCGGGCAAGGGCCAGGATGACCCGGCGGTGCAGGTGGACAATCGCCTCTGCGGCCTTGGCCGCTTCGGCCAGAAGTCGCGCATGGGCTACTACCGCTACGCCGAAGGCAGCCGTCAGGCCGAGCACGACCCGGAAGTGGACGCCCTGGTGCTGCAGGTGTCAGAGCAGCTCGGCTTCGAGCGTCGCAATGTTGGCCCCGAGGAAATCCTCGAGCGTTGTCTGCTGGCCCTGGTCAACGAAGGGGCGAAGATCCTCGAAGAAGGCATCGCAGCCTCCAGTACCGATATCGACACCGTTTACCTCAATGGCTACGGCTTTCCGGCTGACAAGGGCGGGCCGATGGCCTGGGCCGACAGCCAGGGGCTGCCGGCTATCCGCGCGCGCCTGGAAGCGCTGGCCGAGCGCTTCGGCGGCCACTGGCAGCCGGCCGCACTGATCCGTCGCCTGGCCGAGTCCGGCCACCACCTCGCCGATTTTCAACAGGAGGCCTGACATGGCTTACAAGGCACCCCTGCGCGACATGCGCTTCGTGCTCCACGAACTCTTCGACGTTTCCGCCCACTGCGAGCTGCTGGCCAACGGCCTGGACCGCGAACTGATCGACGGCGTGCTGGAAGAGGGCGCGCGCTACGCGGCCGAAGTGGTCTCGCCGCTCAACCGCAACAGCGACGAAGAAGGCGTGACCCTGGCGCAGGGCGAGGTGACCACGCCCAAGGGCTTCCGCGAGGCTTATCGGCACTACTGCGACAACGGCTGGGCGAGCATGACCGGCCCGCAGGAGTTCGGCGGCCAGGGCTTCCCGCAGATGGTCGCGTGCAACTTCCACGAGATGCTGATGGGCGCCAGCCTGTCGTTCCGCGTCTACTCGGGCCTGACCGAGGGTGCAGTCGTGGCTCTCTACAAGCACGGCAGCGATGCCCTCAGGCAGGCCTATCTGGAGAAACTGGTGAGCGGCCAGTGGGCCGGCACCATGTGCCTCACCGAACCCCAGGCCGGTACCGACCTCGCCCTGCTGCGCACCCGTGCCGAGCCCCAGGCCGACGGCAGCTTCAAGGTCAGCGGCAGCAAGATCTTCATCAGTGGCGGCGAGCAGGATCTGTCCGAGAACATCGTCCACCTGGTGCTGGCGCGACTGCCGGATGCCCCGGCCGGGGTGAAGGGCATCAGCCTGCTGCTGGTGCCCAAGTTCATCGCCAACCCCGATGGCACGCCGGGAGCGAAGAATGCCGTTTCCTGCGGTGCCATCGAACACAAGATGGGCATCAAGGGCGCGGCCACCTGTGTGATGAACTTCGACGGCGCCACCGGCTGGCTGATCGGTGAAGCCAACCAGGGCCTGGCGTGCATGTTCACCATGATGAACGACGCGCGCTTCCAGGTCGGCCTGCAAGGGCTCGGCATCGGCGAGCAGGCGTTCCAGGGCGCCCTGGCCTATGCCCGCGAGCGCCTGCAATCCCGCGCCCTCAGCGGGGCGGCGGCACCGGACAAGCCGGCGGACCCGATCATCCACCATCCCGATGTGCGGCGGATGCTGCTGACCCAGAAAACCCTGGTGGAGGGCAGCCGCATGCTGGCCGCCTACTGCGCGCGCCAGCTGGACCTGGAGCACGGCCATCCGGACGCGGCCCAACGCAAGGCTTCCAGCCGTCGCGCTGCGCTGCTGATCCCCATCGTCAAGGCCTTCCTCACCGACATGGGCCAGGAAGTGGCCAGTCTCGGCGTGCAGGTTTACGGCGGTCACGGCTTCATCCGCGAGTGGGGCATGGAGCAGCTGATGCGCGACAGCCGCATCACCCAGATATACGAAGGCACCAACGGCATCCAGGCGCTGGACCTGATCCGCCGCAAGCTGATGGGCGACGGCGGTGCCGAACTGGCCGCCCTGCAGGACGAGTTTGCCGCGCTGGCCGATGCCCAGGCTGCACGCACCGAACTGGCCGAGCTGGCCGGTGCTGTGCTGGCGCGTCTGCAGGAGTGGCGTGGCCTGACCGCGACCCTGCTGGACCGGGTGCGGGAGAACCCCGAGGAAATCGGTGCCGCCTCGGTGGACTTCCTGCAGTACTCGGCCTATGTCCTATTGGCGGGTTTCTGGTTGCAGGCGGCGGCGCGTGCCCAGGACGCCCTGGAAGCGGGCTCCTCGGAGGCTGACTTCTACCAGGCCAAGCTGCACAGCGCGCGCTTCTACCTGCGTCGCGTGCTGCCCCGTGCCAGCAGCCACCGCGAAGCCCTGCTGGGTGGCGCGGATTGCCTGATGGCGCTGCCCGAGGCGCATTTCGCCTTCTGACCAGGCGAGCCGGCGCACCGCGTGAATGCGGTGCGCCCCCACAACAACGGAGGACGCCCCGATGCAGCCCTTCAGCTTTGCCACTACCGCGCAGATCCTCTGCGAATCCGGCTCTGCCACACGCCTGGCCGACCTTTGTCGCGAGCGCGATGCCCAACGCGTCCTGCTGGTGACCGATCCGGGCATCACCCGGCTTGGCCTGCTCGACGACATCCTCCTCGGCTTCGCTCTCGCGGGCCTCAGCGTTGCGGTCTACGACCAGGTCCAGGCCGATCCGCCCGAGGCGGTGGTGCTGGAAGCCGTGGAGCTGGGGAAAGTCCTAGGCGCCCAGCTGGTGGTGGGCTTTGGCGGCGGCAGCTCGATGGACGTGGCCAAGTTGGTGGCGCTGCTGGCACATCCCGACTGCCAGCAGGGGCTGGCGGATATCTATGGCGTAGGCAACGCACGCGGCCGCCGCCTGCCACTGTTGCAGGTGCCGACCACTGCCGGTACCGGATCCGAGGTGACGCCCATCGCCATCGTCACCACCGGCGAGACCACCAAGATGGGCGTGGTGTCGCCGCTGTTGCTGCCGGATCTCGCGCTGCTCGACGCAGACCTGACCCTCGGCCTGCCGGCGGCGGTCACGGCGGCCACTGGCATCGACGCCATGGTCCATGCCATCGAGTCCTACACCAGCAAGCTGAAGAAGAATCCGCTGTCCGACCTGTTGGGACGTGAGGCCCTGCGTCTCCTGGCCGGCAACCTCGATGCCGTGGTCCGGGACGGCCGCAACCGCGAAGCGCGCCAGGCGATGCTGCTGGGTGCCTGCCTTGCTGGCCAGGCGTTCGCCAATGCTCCGGTGGCGGCCGTGCATGCGCTGGCCTATCCGCTGGGCGGGCACTTCCACATTCCCCATGGCCTGTCCAACGCCCTGGTGCTGCCCCACGTGCTCCGCTTCAACGCCGAAGTGGCTGCACCGCTTTACGCGGAGCTGGCGCCGCTGGTGCTCGGCAGCAAACTCAAACAGGGCAGCGAAATGCAGCTCACCGAGCAGTTGATCCTCGAGCTCGCCGCTTTCAGTGAACGCAGCGGATTGCCCACTCGATTGCGCGATGCCGGCGTTCCCGAGGCCATGCTGCCGCGCCTGGCCAGCGATGCCATGTTGCAGCAGCGCCTGCTGGTGAATAATCCGCGCGAGGTCAGCGAAGAGCAGGCCCTGGCTATCTACCAGGCCGCCTACTGAACCTCCGGTAGGAGCGAGCTTGCTGGCGAATGCAGCCGTTCGCGAGCAAGCTCGCTCCTGCATGAACCGATCCAACCGAACCCAGGGAACCCCATGAGCCAACCCCAGCACCTGCGCGGCGACTATCGCCACTTCCAACCCATCACCACGCGCTGGCACGACAACGACATCTACGGCCATGTGAACAACGTGGTCTATTACGGCTACTTCGACAGCGCGGTGAACACCTACCTGATCGAAAAGGGTGGGCTGGATATCCACGACGGCGGCGTGGTGGGTTTCGTGGTCAGTTCGTCCTGCGACTACTTCGCCTCCATCGCCTTCCCCGACCGCATCGAGGTCGGGCTGCGAGTGGGCAAGCTGGGCAACAGTTCGGTGCAATACGAACTGGCGATCTTCAAGCAGGGCGAGGATGAAGCCTGCGCCGCCGGACGCTTCGTGCATGTCTTCGTTGATCGCGAGAGCAACCGGCCAGTGCCGATTCCCGAGACGCTGCGTGCGGCGTTGGCAGAGTTGGTGGTGGAAGGCTGACGCTTAGCCCATTTTGTGGGAGCGAATTCATTCGCGATAAGCCCACCATCCTCGCGGCAATGAGGCATTCGGGGCGCGTTGCGCCCCTTCGCGAATGAATTCGCTCCTACAGAGTCTCTTCGTGGTCCGCCGTACCTGTGGACAACTTTCAGCCATTCGACCTGAAATGGCCGAAATCGCGACATACAGCGCCCCGACCGTCCGTCCGCTCTACCCATCGTTTGTGTGAATCCGCACAATGCGCGCCAAACCCGAAACGTCCCGACCGGCTGCGAGGTGAACACCACGCGGCAGGGTTCTTTCTTTTTGCTTGATCTGCAGCATGGAGGACGGGACGTCATCGGAGTCCAATTGCCACTCCCGGGCCGGCTCCTCGTGCGGCCCGACGTTCAGCGGTACCTGCCATGACCCATGCAAACGGCTCCATCCTGCAACGCTTGAAAGGCACCAGCCTGGTGACCCGGATCATCATCGGCCTGATCGCCGGCATCGCCCTCGCCCTGATCGCCCCCTCGTCCGCCAGCGCCGCAGGCCTCCTCGGCAAGCTCTTCGTCATGGCCCTGAAGGCCGTGGCGCCGGTGCTGGTGTTCGTCCTGGTGATCGCCGCCATCGCCAATCACACGCCGGGCGAGCGTACGCATATCCGCCCGATCCTCGTGCTCTATCTGATCGGCACTTTCTCCGCCGCCGTGGTGGCGGTGCTCGCTTCCAGTCTCTTCCCCTCCACCATCACGCTGACCACCGGTGCCGCTGACCTGGCACCGCCCGGCAACATCTCCGAGGTATTGCTGAGCCTGCTGGGCAGCGCCGTGGCCAACCCGGTGACTGCGCTGATGGAAGCCAACTTCATCGGCATCCTGGTCTGGGCCGTGGGTCTGGGCATCGCCATTCGCCAGGGCAGCGAAACCACCCGCAACGTGTTCAGCGACCTGTCCCATGGCGTATCGCTGATCGTCCGCGTTGTGATCAGCTTCGCCCCGGTGGGGATCTTCGGCCTGGTGGCCTCGACCCTCGCGGAGAACGGCATCGGCGTGCTGGCCGACTACGCGCATCTGCTGGCGGTGCTGCTGGGCTGCATGCTGTTCGTGGCCTTCGTGGTGAACCCGCTGATCGTGTTCTGGAAGATTCGCCGCAATCCCTATCCGCTGGTGCTGACCTGCCTGCGCGAAAGCGGTATCACCGCCTTCTTCACCCGCAGCTCTGCCGCCAACATCCCGGTGAACCTGCAGCTGTCGGAAAAGCTCGGCCTGCACGAGGACACCTACTCGGTATCCATTCCCCTGGGTGCCACCATCAACATGGCCGGCGCGGCCATCACCATCACCGTACTGACCCTGGCGGCGGTGAAGACCCTGGGCATCGCCGTGGACATTCCCACCGCCATCCTGCTCAGCGTGGTGGCGTCCATCTGTGCCTGTGGCGCTTCCGGTGTGGCCGGTGGTTCGCTGCTGCTGATCCCGCTGGCTTGCAGCCTGTTCGGCATCCCCAGCGAGGTGGCGATGCAGGTGGTCGCCGTCGGTTTCATCATCGGTATCCTTCAGGACGCTGCCGAAACCGCGCTCAACTCGTCCACCGACGTTCTCTTCACCGCGGCCGCCTGCATGGCCAGCGGCGACGTGGATGAGGCGCGCGCCGAACAGATCGGCTGAGACACACCAGCGCCCGGCTGGTAAAGGAAGACCTTCAGGGGCGCCGACTGCACGCGAGTCAGCGTCCCTGCCCGTTCGTCAGCGTAGCCTGAGTGCGGTGATGGCAATCTAATGTCCGCGATCTAGTCTCCAGAGGCTGTGGGCCCCCGGTCCCTTCCGTCAATTCGCAGATGGAGATTGTCATGCCTACCTTTGTTTATGGAGAGAACGTCGTAAACACCACCACCACTGGCAATCAGAACGAGTCTGATGTCGTGGCGCTGACGGACGGCGGTTATGTGGTGGTGTGGAAGGGGGCTGGAACGGGCGACGCCGACGGTATTTTCACCCAGCGCTATGACGCCAGGGGCGTCCCGGTAGGTGCGGAAACCCGCGTCAACACTGTCGTGACCGGCGTGCAAAATAATCCTTCCGTGGTTGCGCTGCTCAACGGCGGCTATGTGGTGAGCTGGATCACTGAGGTCGCCGGCAGCGACGCCGAGATTTTCATGCAGCGTTATGACGCCGCAGGCGTCAAGTTGGGAGTCGAAACCAGGGTCAACAGCACAACGTTGAACTGGCAATACAATCCCGAAATCACTGCATTGACCGACGGCGGCTTCGTGGTTGTCTGGGCATCGGATGGTCAGGACGGCAGCATCGGCACAAGTTGCCTGCAGCGCTACGACGCCAATGGCGTGAAGGTCGGAGCAGAGGTCGTGGTCAATACGACCACTGCCGGTCCACAGGACTACCCCACAATCTCGGGTCTTGCCGATGGTGGGTACCTGGTGGTGTGGGAAGGGACTGGCAGCGGTGACTCATATGGGATCTTTGCGCAGCGCTTCAACGCCAGCGGTGCCAAGGTGGGCGTGGAAACTCGTATCAACACCGATGTGCTCGACAGCCAGGACGAACCCGCCATAGCACCGCTGGCCAATGGTGGCTATGTCGTCACATGGGAGACCATCCAGGACAGTACGGATGGCACGACGGACACTTATGTCCAGCTCTTCAACTCCGCGGGTACCAAAGTGGGTACGCAGGTGCGGGTTAACACCACTACCGTCGGCTCCCAGGGCGAGCCTGAAATCACCGCGCTGTTGGACGGTGGATATCTGTTGGTCTGGTGCGGAAGTGGTGGCGGTGACGAGACAGGGATTTTCGCCCAGCGCTTCAATGCCAGCGGAGCCAAGGTCGGTCTGGAAGTCAGGATAAATACCAACACCGCCAACATTCAGGAGTTTCCGCACGTCACTCTGCTGGTTGATGGCAGCTATGTGATCAGCTGGGATTCCTACGACGCCGCCGGTTTGGTCGGCGATGTCCATTCCCAGCGTTTTGATGCCAACGGTAACCGGCTGACAGGCCTGACCGGAGATGCGGCAGCCAATGTCCTGACTTGGACAGGACCGGGCGCCGCGATCATCGAAGGGTTCGCGGGGAACGACCAACTGACCGGCGCGGCCATGAACGATCACCTCGTTGGCGGAGCGGGCGATGATGTGCTCAATGGCGGGATTGGGTTTGACCGCATGCTCGGGGGCGATGGCTCCGATATCTATTACGTCGACAGCGTGTTCGATATCGTCAGCGAAACCAACGCGGTGGCGGCGACTGGTGGCACCGACACGGTTTACAGCTCTCTGGGGGCCTACACCCTGGGGGCCAATGTGGAGAACTTGCGCCTGCTGGCGGCAGGTGCCGCCAACGGTACCGGCAACGTTCTCGCCAACACGCTGTTCGCCGGTGCGGGCAACAATATTCTGGATGGCGGGGCCGGCGCCGACACCGCGTCCTACCTCTATGCGACGGCGGCGGTCACTGCCAGCCTGGCGGTGACGACTGCCCAGGCAACGGGGGGCTCGGGCAGCGACACGCTGCTGAATGTCGAGAATCTGACGGGCAGCAACTTCAACGACACCCTGACCGGTAACGCCGGAGCCAACACCCTCAACGGTGGTCTCGGCGTTGATGTGCTGATCGGCGGCGATGGCTCCGATATCTACTTCGTCGACAATGCGGGCGATTTCGTCAGCGAGACCAACGCGGTGGCCGCGACCGGTGGCACCGACACGGTTTACAGCTCACTGGGGGCCTACACCCTGGGGGCCAACGTGGAGAACTTGCGCCTGCTGGCGGCGGGTGCGGCGAACGGCACCGGCAACGCGCTCGCCAACACGCTGTTTGCGGGGGCAGGCAACAACGTCCTGGATGGTGGTGCTGGCGCCGACACCGCGTCCTACCTCTATGCGACAGCGGCGGTCACCGCCAGTTTGGCGGTGACGACTGCCCAGGCGACGGGGGGCTCGGGCAGCGACACACTGTTGAATGTCGAGAACCTGACGGGCAGCAACCTCAACGACACCCTGACCGGTAATGCCGGGGCGAACACCCTCGACGGTGGTCTCGGCAACGATGTGCTGACCGGTGGCGATGGCTCCGATATCTACTTCGTCAACGCAGCAGGGGATGTCGTCAGCGAGACCAACGCAGTGGCGGCGACTGGCGGCACCGACACGGTTTACAGCGCCCTGGGGGCCTACACCCTGGGTGCCAACGTGGAGAATTTGCGCCTGCTGGCGGCGGGTGCGGCGAACGGCACCGGCAACGCGCTCGCCAACACGCTGTTCGCCGGTGCGGGCAACAATATTCTGGATGGCGGGGCCGGCGCAGACACCGCGTCCTACGTCTATGCAACGGCGGCGGTAACCGCCAGCCTGGCGGTGACGACTGCCCAGGCAACGGGGGGCTCGGGCAGCGACACGCTGCTGAACTTCGAGAACCTGACGGGCAGCAACCTCAACGACACCCTGACCGGTAATGCCGGGGCGAACACCCTCGACGGTGGTCTCGGCAACGATGTGCTGATCGGTGGCGATGGTTCCGATATCTACTTCGTCAACGCCGCGGGGGATGTCGTCAGCGAGACCAACGCGGTGGTGGCAACCGGCGGCACCGACACGGTTTACAGCTCTCTGGGGGCCTACACCCTGGGGGCCAACGTGGAGAATTTGCGGCTGCTGGCGGCAGGTGCCGCCAACGGTACCGGCAACGCGCTCGCCAACACGCTGTTCGCCGGTGCGGGCAACAACGTCCTGGATGGTGGTGCCGGTGTCGATACTGCGTCCTACCTCTATGCAGCGGCGGCGGTCACTGCCAATTTGGCGGTGACGACTGCCCAGGCGACGGGGGGCTCGGGCAGCGACACATTGCTGAATGTCGAGAACCTGACGGGCAGCAACTTCAACGACATCCTCACCGGCAATGCTGCGGCCAACGTCCTCAACGGTGGTTTGGGTGTGGATCAGTTGGCCGGTGGCGCAGGGGCGGACCTATTCGACTTCAATGCCCTTGGCGAGATGGGGGTGGGTGCGCTGCGCGATGTGGTGAAGGACTTCAAGACGGTAGAGGGCGACAAGCTCGATCTGTCCACCCTGGACGCGAATGCGGCCACCGTTGCCAATGAGGCGTTCAGTTTTATTGGTGCAAGCGCATTCAGCGCCAATGCAACAGGCCAAGTGCGTTTTGCCAATGGGGTTCTTTTTGGAAGCACTGACGCGGACGCAGTTGCAGAGTTCGAAATTTCCTTGCTTGGCGTAGCATCGTTCGCCAGCACCGATCTGATTGCCTGACTTCGGCCTGTAACGAAAAAGCCCGGCAAATGCCGGGCTTTTTCATGGGTGCAGCGATCAGTGGCGATGCTTGCGGTGCTTGTGGTGGTGACCGTCGTGATCGTCCTTGGTCAGCTCGGTGGCGATGGCACCACCCGCTGCACCACCCAGGCCAGCACCAATGGCGGAGCCAGTGGAGCCGCCCAGTGCGCGACCGGCTACCGAGCCGCCCGCAGCGCCCAGACCACCGCCGATAGCGGCTTCGGTCTTGCGGCCGCTCTTGGCGGTCATGGCGCCACCCGCTGCGCCACCCAGGCCGGCGCCAATGGCCGCGCCAGTGCTGCCGCCAACAGCGTTGCCAACAACGTTGCCGAGGACGCCACCGAGGCCGCCACCGATGGCATTGTTGGTGGTTTCGCCGGCCACTACGGCCTGAGTGGCCAGAAGGCTGAGGGCGAGGGCGGTTACTGCTTTACGCATCGTGCTTTGTCTCCATTGCAAATGGGGGAGTCCATGGTCCCTCGGCTTGTGCAAGGGGGCCCATGACGCAGGTCAGATTATGGGGGCGGGAAGAGGCCGGCTGTCGCTCGACCAGGCCTCAGGTCCAGAAAAAGCCCGCTGGACGCGGGCTTTTTTGTTGATTGTGAGGATCAGTCGTCCCAATCACCGTGGTGGCGGTGCTTGTGCTTGCGATGGCCCCAGGCGTGTCCACGACCAGGGTGGTCGCGGTAAGCGCGACGATAGTGGCGATGGTCGTCATCGTAGTCGTCATCGTCGTAGCGGTTACGGTCACCGAACTCGTTGCCGAGGGCACCGCCGGCGCCGCCACCAAGGGCTGCACCGATCAGGCCGCCAGTGGTGCCGCCCATTTGCCGGCCGACAACTTGACCACCAGCCGCGCCCAGGCCACCGCCGATGGCGGCTTCGGTACGGTTACGTTTCGGGGCCGCTACTGCGCCGCCTGCTGCACCACCCACGCCGGCGCCAATAGCTGCACCGGTGCTGCCGCCGACTGCGTTGCCGACAACGGACCCCACAACCCCGCCCAGCGCGCCGCCAATACCGGCATCGGTATTGCCGCCTGCAAAGGCGCTGCCGCTGGCCAGGCCAAGGGACAGAAGAAGGATCGAGGTGTACTTCATGGTGAGGATCGCCTCAGTGGTTTTGGTGAGGCGATATTTACTGTAGGAATTTTCTTAAGCAAGTATCTGGCGACGAAAAGCAGCAACTTTTCTTATTTTTTTAATTGTCTGATTTTTCGGCAGAACTTTTTCAGGATCGGGCTGTCAGAGACCTGTTCCCTCCTGCTTTTTCCCTGGCTTTCAGCCCTTTTTGATGCTGGCAAATTGCCAAGAAACTATAAAGTTCCGTCGTGACTTTATATAGGCATCGAATCCGTATTTCAAATTGTTTCTGGCGAATAGAAGTTCGCGGAACAAACTTCTCTTAGTTCAATTAAAGAATGATTTCAGACGCAGCATTGTGTGCTTGCGTTGTCGCGCCCTGGGCCGGTCAGCGCCAGCCCAGGGGTGGCCACTTCAGAGGATGCGGCCGTTATCGCGAGAGGCTTCGAGGCGGATGGCCACGAACTTGGACGTGGGGGTGTAGCTGCCGTCGCCGTAGCTTTCCAGGGGCACCAGCGGGTTGGTTTCCGGGTAGTAGGCGGCAGCCTGGCCGGTGGGGATGTCAAAGGCCAGCAAGCTGAAGCCGGAGACCCGTCGCTCCACACCGTCGTCCCAGAGCGTCACCAAGTCCACCTTCTGCCCCGGTTCGAAGCCCAGCCGGCGGATGTCGGCCTCATTGGCGAAGACCACCTCGCGCTGACCCCGCACGCCGCGATAGCGATCGTCCAGGCCGTAGATGGTGGTGTTGTACTGGTCGTGTGAGCGCAGGGTCTGGAGGATCAGGTGCGGCGTCTCGCCGGTGCTGCGGACCTTCTCGTGGAGCAGGTCCTCCGGCAGCGGATTGGCCGCGAAGTTGGCGCGGCCGCTCTGCGTGCTCCATTGCCGGGCGTTCGCCGCGTTGCCCAGGTAGAACCCCCCGGGATGCTGCACGCGACGGTTGAAGTCCTCGAATCCGGGAATGGTCTCGGCAATTAGGTCACGGATACGGTCGTAGTTGGCGATCAGCGCGTCCCAGTCCACCGGCTGGTTGCCCAGGGTGGCCTTGGCGATACCGGCGACGATGGCCGGCTCCGAGCGCATCTCGCGGGACGAAGGCTCCAGTTGGCCATAGGACGCGTGGATCATGCTGAAGGAGTCTTCCACCGTCACCGCCTGCGGGCCTTCGAGCTGGCGATCGATGTCAGTACGGCCCAGGCACGGCAGGATCAACGCTTCCTGGCCAACAGTGAGGTGGCTGCGGTTGAGCTTGGTGCTGATCTGCACCGTCAGCTCGCAATTGCGCAATGCGGCGTGGGTGCGATGGCTGTCCGGCGTAGCCTGGGCGAAGTTACCGCCAAGGCCGATGAAGACCTTCGCCTTGCCACCCTGCATCGCGTTGATCGCTTCCACCGTGTTGTGGCCATTCTCCCGCGGCACCTTGAAGCCAAAACGCCTTTCCAGCGCATCCAGCAGTGGCGCCGGCGGGCGGTCGTTGATGCCCATGGTGCGGTCGCCCTGCACGTTGCTGTGACCGCGCACCGGACAGAGGCCGGCACCAGGGCGGCCGACGTTGCCGCGCAACAGTTGCAGGTTGACGATTTCCTGGATGGTCGGCACCGAATGGCGGTGCTGGGTGATACCCATGGCCCAGCAGATGATCACGTTCCCGGCATCGCGGTAGATGCGCGCGGAGGTCTCGATTTCCTCCAGGGTCAGGCCCGACTGCTGCTCGATCTGCGTCCAGGGCGTGGCGTCCACTTCAGCCAGGTAGGCATCCACACCGTCGGTATGCTCGGCGATGAAGGCGTGGTCGAACACAGGTGCCTCGCCCTTTGCCTGGGCTTCACGCTCCCACTGCAGCAGGAACTTGGCGATGCCGCGAACGGCGGCCATGTCGCCACCCAAGGCCGGGCGGAAGAAGGCAGTGTTCAGCGGGCGCGAGCCGTTGCTGAGCATCTCCAGGGCATGCTGCGGGTGCTGGAATCGCTCCAGGCCGCGTTCCTTGAGCGGGTTGTAGCAGACCACCTGAGCGCCGCGCTTCACCGCTTCGCGCAGCGGTTCGAGCATGCGCGGGTGATTGGTGCCGGGGTTCTGGCCGAATACGAAGATGGCGTCGGCATGCTCGAAATCGTGGAAGGTCACGCTGCCCTTGCCCACGCCGACGCTCTGGATGAGGGCGACGCCGCTGGCCTCGTGGCACATGTTCGAGCAGTCGGGGAAATTGTTGGTGCCGAAGGCGCGGACGAACAGCTGGTACAGGTACGCCGCCTCATTGCTGGCGCGGCCGGAGGTGTAGAACTCGGCCTGGTGCGGGCTTTCCAGGTTGCGCAGGTGGCGGGCCACCAGGGCGAAGGCGTGGTCCCAACTGACCGGTACGTAGTGGTCGGTCTGGCGGTCGTAGCGCATGGGCTGGGTCAGGCGGCCCTGGTATTCGAGCCAGTAGTCGCTCTGCTCGCGCAGCTGGCTGACGCTGTAGCGGGCGAAGAAGGCGGCATCCACCCGGCGCTTGGTGGCTTCCCAGTTGACCGCCTTGGCGCCGTTCTCGCAGAACTTGACGCGGCCGTCCTCGGGGGAATCGCCCCAGGCGCAGCCGGGGCAGTCGAAGCCGCCGTTCTGGTTGGTCTTGAGCAGGGCGCGGAGGTTCTTGAACGGCTGTTTGCTGTCCAGCCAGAAGCGGGTAACGCTTTTCAGCGCACCCCAACCGGCCGCTGCGCCCTTGTAGGGTTTGTAGCGGGGGTTTACGGGTTGCAGGCTCATTCGATGTCGGCTTTCGCTTGCGGCGCCGGGCTATAGACCCGGGGGGCGCTGTGATGGGGCAAATGGATAAGGTTGAGGTGGTGCCGGCGTGCCCATTCCACGGTCAGGGTGGTGGGGGCGGACAGGCTGACCAGGGTGGACAGGCCCGCACGCACCGCCTTGTGGATGAGTTCCAGGCTGCAGCGGCTGGTGACCACGGCGAAACCCGCGCGTGGGTCCAGGCCTTGTCGCAGCAGGGCGCCGATCAGTTTGTCCAGGGCGTTGTGACGGCCGATGTCTTCGCGGCACAGGCGCAGCGCGCCATCGGCATCGACGAACAGCGCGGCGTGAAGCGCGCCGCTACGCCGGGCCAGTTCCTGGGCCTCGTTGATGCGCTGGCGCAGGTCGACGAAGTGCTCGGCTGGCGGCAGGGGCGCAGGGACCAGGGAGCGCAGTTCGGGCAGCGCCTGTTCCAGTGCTTCCACGCCGCAGAGGCCGCAGCCGGTGGTGCCGGCCAGGTTGCGGCGCTGCTCCTTGAGCGACCAGAAGGCGCGATTGCCGATATCCACCTCGGCGTGCAGGGCGATGCCTTCGCCTTCGATCTGGATGTCATAGATGTCGTCGATGGATTGCACCACGGCGCTGCTCAGGCTGAAGCCGGCAACGAAGTCTTCCAGGGCGCTGGGGGAAACCATCATGACGGCATAGCTGATGCCGTTGTAGGAAATCGCCAGGGCGCACTCTTCAGCCAGGGCGGCATCTTCCACGCGCGCCTCGCCATCCAGCTCGGCGTACTGATAGCCGGTCGGTTCGGTCGGTTTATCTACAGCGGTGAGATGGCGCTTGGCGTCTGGGCTCGGCATGGTTCTGCCCCTGCGACGGTTTGACTCAGCCATCCTAGGCCCGTCTGGCACGGGCGTCTAATCGCTATTCCCGATTCCTTGATCGAGCGCGTTTATCAAGAGCTGCGGCCGGGTTCCAGCAAGGCCCGGGCTTCGGAGAAGCAGGCATCGGCGAGCGCCGAGCGGGGGGCTCCGCGGCGAAGAATCAGGCCCAGCGGCGCCAGGGTGCGGGCGTCCTCTATGGGCGTTAGCGCCAGGTGCTCGGTGAAGTCGTCCAGACCGCTGTCCAGCGGCATGATGGCGCAGCACAGACCGGCACTGACGGCCTGCAGCAACTGGTGCACGGCATCGGTCTCCAGCCGTGGCTGGGGCGACAGGCCTCGGCTGCGGAAGCCGTGGTCGATGGATTGGCGGAAGTGCATGCCGCCGGAGAGCAGCCCGAGGGGCAGGTCTATCAGGCTTTCCCAGGGTAGCGCCGGCACATCGAAGCTGAAGTGGCGGCGGTCGTGCAGCAGGCCCATCCGCGTCTGCGCCAGTTCCAGGCTTTCGAAATGCTCGCGATCCAGGCGGTCGAGGTAGGACAGGCCAAGGTCCAGCTGGTTGCGCGCCAGGCCTTCGAGGATCTGCTCGGAACTCATCGAGAACAACTGGAAGCGCAGGCTCGGGTGTGGGCCGGAAAAGGCTTCCACCAGGCGCATGGGGTCGAAGCCGGCGAGCGGCACCACGCCCAGGCGCAAGGTGCCGACCAGTTGGCCGCGACAGGCCGCAGCCTCGGCGTAGAGACCGTCGTGGGCCGCCAGGAGGCTGCGCGCCCAGGCCAGAACGCGCAGGCCGGCGTCGGTGAACCCCTCGAAGCGCTGCCCACGGACCACCAATTCCAGTCCCAGCTCTTCCTCCAGGCTGCGCAGGCGCATGGAAAGTGTCGGCTGGGTGACATGGCAGCGCGCGGCGGCCTGCCCGAAGTGGCGGGTTTCCTCCAGTGCGATGAGGAACTTGAGTTGCTTGATGTCCATGCCGGCTCCTCTGTGGGAAAGGTCAGAGCCCCTGGATCAGGGTGCGATAGCTCTCCACCGCGGCGAATTCCTCGGTGTCCTTCGGGCCCTTGCGGCTATCCGGCTCGCGCACGGCCAGTAGTTGCGCAATGCCATAGCGCCGTGCGCTGCGCAGGATCGGCAGGCTGTCATCGATGAACAGGCTGCGCGCGGCGTCGAAGCCGAAGTCCTGCTGCAGGGCGTGCCAGAACTGCTGGTCTTCCTTGGGATAGCCGTAATCGTGGGAGCTGATCAGGCGGTCGAACCAGGGAGCCAGGTGCACTCGTTCCATCTTCAGTGACAGCGAGTCGCGGTGGGCGTTGGTGATCAGCGCCACGCGCTTGCCTGAGCGGCGCAGGGCAGCGAGGAACAGGTCGGCATCCGGGCGCAGGGCGATCAGGTGCGCCACCTCGCGCTTGAGGTCGCGGATCGACAGGCGCAGCTCGCGGCTCCAGAAGTCCGTGCAGTACCAGTTCAGCTGTCCGGCGTTGTCGCGGAACAGCGGCAGCAGCTCGGCCTCGGCCAGTTCGCGGCTGATGCCGTGGTGCTCGGCATAGCGCTGCGGCAGGTACTCCAGCCAGAAGTGGTTGTCGAAGTGAAGGTCGAGCAGGGTGCCATCCATGTCGAGCAGGACGGTGTCGATCTCGTTCCAGGGCAATTGCTGCATGGTCGGCATCGGTGGTTGCGGTGGGCTGTCGTCATTGCGTTGCTGGCCGTCGCTGGCGTGCAATCTCCAGCACGGACAAAGCGCAAAGGCGGGGTATGATAACCCGCCGGTCATGCCAAGGAGTCCGTTATGCGTCAGAAGCCCACGGTGCTCGCTCGCGAAATCGTCGCCAGCAGCCGTCTGTTCCGTGTCGAAGAGCTGCAGTTGCGCTTCGCCAATGGCGTCGAGCGTACTTACGAACGCCTGGTGGGCAAGGGCTCGGGCTACGGCGCCGTGATGGTGGTGGCCATGGCCGATGCCGAACACGTGCTGCTGGTGGAGGAGTACTGCGCCGGTACGGACGACTACCAGCTGTCCCTGCCCAAGGGCCTGATCGAACCGGGCGAGGACGTGCTCGCCGCCGCCAACCGCGAGCTCAAGGAAGAAGCCGGGTTTGGCGCGCGTCAGCTGGAGCACCTCACCGAGCTGTCCCTGTCGCCGGGGTACATGAGCCAGAAGATCCAGGTGGTCCTGGCCCGCGATCTCTACGAAGAAAGCCTTCCCGGCGATGAACCGGAACCGCTGCGGGTCGACCGCATCAGCCTGCGCGAACTGTCCAGCCTCGCCCAGCACCAGCAATTCAGCGAAGGGCGGGCCCTGGCCGCGCTCTACCTGACCCGAGACCTACTGACTCAACGTGGGGAGTACCAACCGTGAGCCATCCTCTGCTTCCCGCCGTGATCGAACTGGTACGCCAGGCCGGCGAGGCCATCCTGCCGTTCTGGCGCGGCGACCTGATCGTGACCGAGAAGGATGACGCTTCGCCCGTGACGGCAGCTGATCTCGCCGCTCACAAAGTGCTGGATGCGGGACTGGCAGCACTTGATGCGAGCATTCCGGTCCTTTCCGAAGAAGCCGCGAACATCCCCCTCGCCGAGCGTGCCAAGTGGCAGCGCTGGTGGCTGGTGGATCCGTTGGATGGCACCAAGGAATTTATCGCCGGCAGCGAGGAGTTCACCGTCAACGTGGCGCTGATAGAAGGCGGCCGGGTGGTGTTTGGCGTGGTCGGCATGCCGGTGACCGGACGCTGCTATTACGGCGGCGCGGGCCTTGGCGCCTGGAGTCAGGACGAGGACTTCGAGGCCGACGAAATCGCGGTACGCATCGCGCCAGACGAAGCGTTCACTGTGGTGGCCAGCAAGCGCCATTCGAGCGCGGCGCAGGAGCGTCTGCTGGCCGGGCTGTGTGAACGCTTCGGGGATCTGCAACTGGCCAGCATCGGCAGCTCGCTGAAGTTCTGCCTGCTGGCCGAAGGGTCTGCGGATTGCTATCCGCGTCTCGCGCCCACTTCCCAATGGGACACCGCTGCCGCTCAGGGCGTACTCGAAGGTGCGGGTGGCGAGGTGCTGGACCTTGCCGGCGAGCCCCTTACCTATGAGGCTCGCGAGAACTTCCTCAATCCATCCTTCCTGGCGCTGCCGGTAGCCGCCGAATGGCGCGCGGAGCTGATCCAGCTGGCGCGCGCGCTGGACTGAGAACGCCGGAAACGAAAAAGGGCCCCGAGGGGCCCTTTTTTGTGGCGGGCATTTCCTGTGGGAGCGAATTTATTCGCGATTAGGGGACCGCTGCGCGGTCCTTCGCGATTGAAATCGCTCCCACAAGGGCAAACGCCTCAGTCGAGCATATCGGCGAACCGCTCGTCCTTCTTGTAGCGCAGGGTCTGGGCGAAGCCGGGCACCTGGATACCTTCGGGGCTCAGCTCGATCTGCTGTTCGTCGATCAGGTCGTTGCCGAAGTTGTAGATGATGTCCAGCTCGCCCAGGCGCGCGCGGCGATCGTATTCCTCGGCGTTGGCGCGGGTCTGCTCGCGCTTGGCGTTGTAGGCGGAGAAGGCCGCTTCGCCATGGCGCTTTTTCAGCATCTTCTCGGCCAGGCGCGGGGAAATGACGACGCCAGTGGCGTTGTTGCCGCCAAAGCCCTTGGAGTTGATGAAGCAGACATCCATTTGGCGATCGCCCAGGACCCGGTCGCGGGTTTCGATGGACAGGTGCTGGCGATGGACGTCGTCGGCCACGCGGTCAATGGTCTTGATGCCCGGCAGGATGCCGTACTTGAAGGTGCCCAGGGCGGCGATCACCTGGTCGCCGCTGGCGGTTGCCAGGGAGTGACCGACGTAGGCCTTGACCGCTGCGATGGGCCATTGCTCGATGCCGAACGCACCGGCAACGCGGTCCAGCAGCTCGGACTCGGTGACGCGGTTGGCCGGGGTGCTGGAGCCGTGGGCGTGGACGAAGCTGCGCTCGCGCACGCCATCCGCGCCGATCAGTTGGGCGGCGGCGGCCACGGCCTTGGCCAGGGTCAGGTAGTTGCCCGGGCCGGGAGCGGAGATGGATTTCTTGAAGCCGTCGGCGTTGATGAACACATCGGTCACAGCACCATGGATATCGGCGCCCAGTTCCAGGGCCAGGGCATCGTCCATCAGCACCACGTACTGGCTGGATTCAGCCAGGGTGAAGCCGCAGTTTTCGCCGAACGGGCGACTGGCGCGCTGGAAGTCCACATCTTCGCGACCGCCAATCTGGCGCAGGCCTTCTTCGGTAGCCAGGGCGCCCATGGCACCGTAGCCGTCGATGCATTCCTGGGTGATCGGCGCCTCGGCGTTACCGACCAGGGCCACGCGGGCGTGGCCGGATGTGATGAGCTCGATGCCTTTCTGCAGGTTGTAGAGGAAGGTGGCGCACGCACCGGTGACGCTGCCTGTGGTGCCGACGCTGCCCAGCACGTAGGCGTTGATGAAGTCGGCAGGCATGGTGTTCAGGCCAAGCGGGCACTGCTTGGCCGTGACGCGGGTGCCCTTGAGGCGCGACTGCATCATGCCGCCGAAGCCGTACTCGTCCAGCTGGCTCATGATGCTGCCGGAGAACACGGCAATTTCGTCGGGCTGCACGCGGTCGACGATGTCCTTCCACGGCAGGCCGATGGAACGGATGGCGTCGGTTGCCGCAACCACCGACATCTGCAGGCCGCGCGGGTGGAAGCGGGAGTTGTACAGCTCACCCGGCTCGAAACCGGTGGGCAATTGGCCGGCGGACTTCACCGGCAGCTCGCGGTAGCTATCCACCTTGAAGTCGCAGGTGCCCTTCAGGGTCACGCGCACTTCACCGTTGTCCAGGGGCTCCACTTCCCAATTGGCCGGCAGCGGCTCGGGAAGCTGTTTGCGCGAGGTGATGAAACTGAGGGCCTCGCCATCGGTGGCCTCCACGCTGAGATTCTTGTGCCAGTGAGCGGCGTCTACATCCAAGTGCTGCTTGCCGATGCGGCGAACCAGGGTGGATTCGAGAATTTCAGCGGCGTAGCGCTTCTCGATCTCGGCCAGGGTCAGGACCTTGCCGTCGGCATCGAGGTACTGGCCGTCGGTCACCGATACCAGCTTCGTCATCACGGCGAGGCCAGCCAGGGTCTCCTGGCGCGACTGGGCGTCCAGGGTTTCGATCACGATGCGGCGGAACCCGTGGTGGAACGAGCTTCGCCCAGCCGCGTTGTAGCCACCAAAACCCACAATCACTGGAAGTCGGGACATCTCTCGGAAACTCCTCAAAAAGACCATCTCATGCCGGCGAGGTGGCTTGCCCACGGGGCGCCGCGTGTAGGGGGCGGCAATTTGCGGGGTCAAGCGTCACGGGCCAGGTGGCATGAGCCAGGTGGCAGCTCGAATGAATGGGATGTCTACCTGACGCGGGGTGTGACTATCAAGTCACTCCTTTGGTCATTCGGCGGGAGATTGAGAGTAGGGGACGAAAGGGGTAAATCGCTTGTGGGAGCGAATTCATTCGCGAATGAATTCGCTCCCACAAGGCAGTGACGATTGCGGATCAACGGTACTCGATGCCGGCTTTCCTGGTGCTGACGCGGGTACCGGACTTGCCTTCGGTGATGGCCACGATGTTCTCCAGGGAGCCGATCACCGCGTCCTTGCCGGTGTTGCGAGCGAACTCCATGGCGGCCTGTACTTTCGGGCCCATGGAACCGGCGGCGAAGCCGAGGCGTTCCAGTTCGTCCGGATGGGCCTGGGCGATGGCCTTCTGGGTCGGTTTGCCCCAGTCGATGTAGGCCGCGTCCACGTCAGTGGCGATGATCAGCACGTCGGCACTGAGCTCCTGGGCCAGCAGCGCGGAGCAGAGGTCCTTGTCGATCACGGCTTCGACGCCGGAGAGCTTCTTGCCCGACTCGTCGTACATGGTCGGGATACCGCCGCCGCCAGCGCAGATGACGATGGTGCCTTTCTCCAGCAGCCATTTGACCGGGCGGATCTCGAAGATGCGCTTCGGGCGCGGGCTGGCGACCACACGGCGGAACTTGTCGCCGTCGGGGGCGATGCTCCAGCCTTTTTCCTTGGCCAGGGCTTCCGCCTCTTCCTTGGAGTAGACCGGGCCGATGGGTTTGGTCGGGTTCTGGAAAGCTGGGTCTTTGGCGTCGACTTCGACCTGAGTGAGGATGGTGGCGAACGGTACTTCGAACGGCAGCAGGTTGCCCATTTCCTGTTCGATCATGTAGCCGATCATGCCCTCGGTCTCGGCGCCGAGAACGTCAAGCGGGTAGGGCGCGACCTTGTCGTATGAAGCTCCCTGCAGGGCCAGCAGGCCGACCTGCGGGCCGTTACCGTGCGCAATTACCAATTCGTTGCCCGGCGCGACCTTGGCGATCTGCTCGGCAGCGATCTTCACGTTGGCGCGCTGGTTGTCGGCAGTCATGGGCTCGCCACGACGCAGCAAGGCGTTACCGCCCAATGCGACGACGATACGCATAGTGATTTCCTCCTGGGGATGGAATGCGTCCCGGACCGGCGAACGCGTCGCGGTCCGGGGCGTATCGGGACTTACATGTCGGCGAGGGTCGAAACGAGGATCGCCTTGATGGTGTGCATGCGGTTTTCCGCCTGCTCGAAGGCGATGTTGTACGGCGACTCGAAGACGTCTTCGGTGACTTCAATACCGTTCTTCAGGTTCGGGTATTGCTCGGCGATCTGCTTGCCGACCTTGGTTTCGCTGTTGTGGAAGGCCGGCAGGCAGTGCATGAACTTCACGCGCGGATTGCCCGCGGCTTTCATCATGTCCATGTTGACCTGGTAAGGCAGCAGTTCCTTGATGCGCTCGCCCCAGGCTTCCACCGGCTCGCCCATGGAAACCCAGACGTCGGTGTGGATGAAGTCCACGCCCTTGACCGCTTCCTTAGGATCTTCGGTGATGGTGATGCGGGCGCCGCTTTCTTCAGCGAATTTCTTGCAGGCGGCGACGTGGTCGTCAGTTGGCCAGAGCTCTTTGGGTGCGGCAATGCGCACGTCCATGCCGAGCTTGGCGCCGATCAGCAGCAGGGAGTTGCCCATGTTGTTGCGGGCGTCGCCCAGGTAGGCGTAGCTGATCTCGTGCAGGGGCTTGTCGCTGTGCTCACGCATGGTCAGCACGTCGGCGAGCATCTGGGTCGGGTGGTATTCGTCGGTCAGGCCGTTGAATACCGGCACGCCGGCGTACTTGGCGAGTTCTTCGACGATTTCCTGCTTGAAGCCACGGTACTCGATGGCGTCGTACATGCGGCCGAGCACGCGAGCGGTGTCCTTCATGGACTCCTTGTGGCCGATCTGCGAGGAGTTCGGGTCGATGTAGGTGACATTGGCGCCCTGGTCATAGGCGGCGACTTCGAACGCGCAGCGGGTACGGGTCGAGGTCTTCTCGAAGATCAGCGCGATGTTGTTGCCCTTGAGGTGCTGTTGCTCGGTACCGGTGTACTTAGCGCGTTTCAGGTCGCGGGACAGGTCGAGCAGGTAACGCAGCTCACGAGTGCTGTGGTGCATCAGGCTGAGCAGGTTACGGTTGTGCATGTTGAAGGCCATGATTCTTTCTCCTTGTGGGTAACTTGAAACCAGGCTCCGTCAGAACAGCTTTTGGCTGGCGGGGCAGGCGGCTCCGGGTGTGGAGCCGCCAGGGGATATCAACTCAGTAATCGATCGGGTCGCGCAGGATCGGGCAGGTCATGCAGTGGCCGCCGCCACGGCCGCGGCCCAGTTCGCTGGCGCTGATGGTGACCACTTCGACACCGGCTTTGCGCAGCAGGGTGTTGGTGTAAGTGTTGCGGTCGTAGCCAACGACCACGCCGGGCTCCAGGCAGACCACGTTGTTGCCGTCGTCCCACTGCTCGCGCTCGGCCTCGAAGGCGTCGCCGCCGGTCTGCACTACACGGAGTTTCTTCAGGTTGAGGGACTCGGCCACGACCGAGATGAAGTCCTTCTCTTCGCGACGGATATCGATGCCGTATGGGCGGCTCTCATCCGGACGGAGTACGAAGGGCACGATTTCCTTGACCACTTCCGGGAAGACGGTGACCAGGTCGCGGTCGCAGAAGGTGAACACGGTGTCCAGGTGCATGGCGGCACGGGACTTGGGCAGGCCGGCGACGACGACTTTCTGTGCCGCGCCCTTGCTGAACAGCGATTGGGCCAATTGGCCGATGGCCTGGCGGGAGGTCCGCTCGCCCATGCCGATCAGTACCACGCCGTTGCCGATGGGCATCACGTCGCCGCCCTCCAGGGTGGACATCCCGTGATCCTTGTCGGGGTCGCCATACCAGACTTCGAATTCGGCCTCGGTGAAGATCGGGTGGAATTTGTAGATGGCAGTGGTCAGCAGGGTTTCCTGACGACGGGCCGGCCAATACATCGGGTTGAGGGTCACGCCGCCATAGATCCAGCAGGTGGTGTCGCGGGTGAACTGGGTGTTGGGCAGCGGCGGCAGGATGAAGCTGGAATGGCCCAGGTAATCGCGATACATCTTGATGGCGCTGACGCCTTCGCTCTCGGGCAGGTCGGCGCCGGCGACGCCACCGATGAGGAATTCGGCGATCTTGCGCGGCTCCAGGCCTTCGATCCAGGAGCGCACTTCATTGACCAGGCCAACGCCGACCTGGTCGTTGGTGAGCTTGCGATCAAGGATCCACTTCAGGGCTTCCTTGTTCTGCACGATGTCGGTGAGCAGGTTGTGCATTTCCAGCACATCGATACCGCGCTCACGCATCTTGGTGACGAAGTCGAAGTGGTCGCGCTTGGCCTGGTTAACCCAGATCACGTCATCGAACAGCAGCTCGTCGCAGTTGTTGGGGGTCAGGCGCATATGTGCGAGCCCCGGCGAGCAGACCATTACCTTATGAAGTTTGCCGGCTTCCGAATGAACGCCGAGTTTTACTTTGGACATGGCAGGTCTCCTTACGGGTTACAGGGTCAGGAAGCCGTCGTAGAGGCCATAGGCCGCTACGAGCGCGCCGATTACCACGGCGGCGAAGATCAGCTTCTCGACATTGGTGAATACCGGTTGGCCAACTTCCCGTTTGGCCTTGGCGAAGAGAATCACGCCCGGGGCGTAGAGCAGGGCGGAGAGCAGCAGATACTTCACGCCACCGGCGTACAGCAGCCAGACGGCGTAGACCAGGGCGATCAGGGCGATGACCAGGTCTTTGCTGCGGTCCTTGGCATCCTGCTCGTAGGTTTCGCCGCGCAGGGGCAGCAGCACTGCGTAGGCGGCGGACCAGAGGTAGGGCACCAGGATCATGGAAGTCGCCAGGTAGATCAGCGACAGGTAGGTGCTGGCGCTGAACAGCGTGATGATCAGGAACAGCTGCACCATGGCGTTGGTCAGCCACAGCGCGTTGGCCGGCACCTGGTTGGCGTTCTCCTTGCGGATGAAGGCCGGCATGGTGTGGTCCTTGGCTGCGGCGAAAAGGATCTCGGCGCAGAGCAGAACCCAGGAGAGCAGGGCACCGACCAGGGAAATGACCAGGCCGACGCTGATCAGCACCGCGCCCCAGTGGCCGACCACGTGCTCAAGCACCGCCGCCATGGACGGGTTCTGCAGCTTGGCCAGTTCCGGCTGGGTCATGATGCCGAGGGACAGTACGTTCACCAGCACCAGGATCAGCAGCACGATGACGAAGCCAAGTACGGTGGCCTTGCCGACGTCGCTGCGCTTCTCGGCGCGGGCGGAGAAGATGCTCGCGCCCTCGATGCCGATGAACACCCAGACGGTGACCAGCATCATGTTGCGCACCTGGTTCATCACACTGCCCAGCTCGACGTTCTTCGAACCCCAGATGTCGGCGGTGAAGATGTCCAGCTTGAAGGCGAACAGGCAGATGAGGATGAACAGGACCAGCGGCACGACCTTGGCAACAGTGGTCACCATGTTGATGAAGGTCGCTTCCTTGATTCCGCGTAGCACCAGGAAGTGCACGGCCCAGAGGACGATGGAGGCACCGATGATGGCCGCGAGCGTGTTGCCTTCGCCGAAGATCGGGAAGAAGTAGCCGAGGGTGCTGAACAGCAGTACGAAGTAGCCGACGTTACCCAGCCAGGCACTGATCCAGTAGCCCCAGGCCGAGGAGAAACCCATGTAGTCGCCGAACCCGGCCTTGGCGTAGGCGTACACCCCGCCGTCGAGGTTCGGCTTGCGATTGGCCAGGGTCTGGAAGACGAACGCCAGGGTGAGCATGCCCACCGCGGTGATACCCCAGCCGATAAGAATGGCGCCGACATCGGCACTGGCCGCCATGTTCTGTGGCAGCGAGAAAATGCCCCCGCCCACCATCGAGCCGACTACAAGTGCAACTAACGCACCAAGTCGAAGTTTGTCGGAAGATTCTGACATTGTGCACCTCCATCCGGAGTAGGAACTGTGCTTATTGAGCGCTTGGTCTTGTGACTGCGTTCTGATCCAGATCAATAGCTAGCTAATGAGTCATTCGGACAATTTCCTTATCGTCGAAGAGGGAGGGATTACTGCAGATCGCCGCCCGAAGCGAGCAAGATAGAAGGGTTCGGCATGCCATCCGGGCTGCGCCTAATACAAACTAGTCGGTTTTTCCGGGCCTTCAAGTTGCAGCTTCGTCGCTTCACTTCCTAGGGCTTATCACCATATTCCTTGTAGGAAATTACAGATGGATGTCGCTTCCTTTAGCGATAAATGAGGAGTTTTTAAGTAGGAAAAGTCTTAAGAAAAGGTAGGAAATATCATGTTCAAGCCAGGGCAAATTGCTATCAATCGACCGGCGTCCGGGCGAAGTCCCGGGTATGAACTGGTACTCGACTATGAAATTGAAAAGCGCGAACAGGGCCAGTACGTGAACTTCGAACTGCACGGGCAAATCGATGGAAAACCGGTGCACGAACGCTTTTCTCTTCACCGCGACGTGGCCTACAACTTTCTCCACAGTGCCGGCCTGCGCCTGCGCAAATACGGTGTCATGCAGGGGTTGGCGCGCACGCCCGAGCTGCACGTCGATTTCGAGAAGGCCTATGCCGACCTGCGGCAGAGGCTGGGCATTGCACCCGGCCATCCGGTCGATCTGGAGCGCTTCCTCCAGGAACGCCCCTAGGTGGAACAGGCGCTGACGACCCACACTCCGGACCCGCCAACAAGCGGGGAAGCAGGCAAGAAAAAGCCCGGCGCTTGGCCGGGCTTCGGTCACCCGGCGGGTAGCTGGGTGGTGCCTCCGGGGCTGGGCCCGATGGCGATCATGGGAAGACCCCTTGGCCGGCTTGTGGCCCGCCTGGGGAGAGGTGTGGCGCTCACGAGCCTTGCCTCCTGACCCTGCACGAAGCAGGGATTGACGCTAATAGGGCAAGCCTTGTGCCACTGCGGTGAAACCGCTCTGGCCCGGGCGTTCCCGTATTTTCCTTTGCCTTGCTGAGCGGATTCTTGCCGATCAGTCCTGCTCATCTGCGGGATTTCCGCCACTGAAGCTGAGGTTGTGCTTGCGCAACTTGTCCGAGAGCGTCTTGCGCGGCAGACCGAGTGCTTCGGCCACGCTGCGCAGCGAGTTGTGGGGACGGGTCAATTCGGCGGCAATCAGCGCGCGCTCGAAGGCTTCCACGTGCTCGCTGAGGCCGCCTTCAACCTTCGGCAGGTCCATCGGTGTGTTGTCCAGGGCCAGGTCCAGGCCCAGGGCGAAGCGTTCGGCAGCGTTCTGCAGTTCGCGGACATTGCCTGGCCAGCCATGGGTCAGCAGCAGGGCGCGCTGGCTGCTGTCGAGGCTGCGCGGTGCCATGCCGTGCCGGCTGCTGGCCGCGTCGGCGAAATGCTGGAACAGCGTCAACGCGTCTTCACCGCGCTCGCGCAGCGGCGGAATGCGCAGGCTGGCGACGTTCAGACGGTAATAGAGGTCGGCGCGGAAACGGCCCTGGTCGGCGGCGTGGCGCAGGTCTTCCTTGGTGGCGGCGATCACGCGGATATCCAGGGGGATCAGCTGGTTGGCGCCGAGCCGTTCCACCACGCGCTCCTGCAACAAGCGCAGCAATTTGACCTGTACGTCCAGGCTCATGCTCTCGATTTCGTCGAGGAACACGGTGCCGCCATTGGCGAACTCGAACTTGCCGATGCGGCGCTTCTGCGCGCCGGTGAAGGCACCCTGCTCGTGGCCGAACAGCTCGCTCTCCACCACCGATTCGGCCAGGGCGCCGGCATTGATGGCGACGAAGGGACCGTCACGGCGTGCCGACAGGTCGTGCAGAGCGCGCGCTACCACCTCCTTGCCGGCCCCGGTTTCACCGAGGATGAGTACGTCGGCATTGGTGGCGGCCAGGGCGCCGATCTGCCCGCGCAGGCGCTGCATGGCAGGCGACTGGCCTACCAGGCGCCCACTGAGTTGTTGGCGGTCGGACAGGGCGAGGCGCAGGCTGCGGTTCTCCAGCACCAGGCGGCGCAGATCGAGGGCGCGACGCACGCTGTCCAGCAACTGGTCGCTGGGAAAGGGCTTTTCCAGGAAGTCGTAGGCGCCGGCTCGCATGGCCTGCACGGCCAGTGGCACGTCGCCGTGGCCGGTGATCAGCAGCACCGGCAGGTCAGGGTCGCGCTCGCGCAGCTGGCGCAGCAGCTCCAGGCCGTCGATTCCGGGCATGCGAATGTCGGTGACCACTACGCCCGGCCAGTCTTTTTCAATCTTCTCGGCCACGCCCTGGGCGTCCCCCAGGGCCAGCACCTTGAGGCCGGCCAGGTCGAGGGTCTGGCTGAGGGCCTGGCGCAGGTGCGGATCGTCGTCGATCAGCAACACCTGGGTACGGGCATCAAGGGCGTTGGTCATGCAGAGAGGTCCTCGGGAGGCTGTGGGATGACGCCGGGTGCAGCGTTGCGCAGGCGCAGGGTGAGCAGCGCGCCGCCTTCGGGGTGGTTGGCGAGCAGCAGCTCGCCACCGAGGGCGCGCATCAGGCTATCGCAGATGGCCAGGCCCAGGCCAAGGCCCTGGGCGCTGGTCTTGGTGGTGAAGAAGGGCTCGCGGGCATGGCGCAAGGCATCTTCGGAGAAGCCGGGGCCGTTGTCGCGCAGGTGCAGGTCGACGCCGTCTGCGGTGGTTTCGGCGCTCAGCCAGATGCGGCGTGGCTGGGGCTTCTCCTTCAGGGCATCGAGGGCGTTGGCGAGCAGGTTGCCGAGCACCTGACGCAGGCGGGTTTCACCGGCCTGGACCCAGAGCGGCGCGTCCGGCAGGTCGCGGATCAGTTCGACGTCCATGGCCCGCCGGCGCTGGGCCACCAGGGCCAGGGCGTCCTCCAGGGCAGGCTGCAGAGCGACGCTTTCCGGTGCGTGGCGGTCGCGGCGGGCGAAGGCGCGCAGGTGGGCGATGATCGAGGCCATGCGGCCGGTCAGCTCGCTGATCTGGCGCAGGTTGCCGCGGGCGTCGTCGTAGCGCTCGTGGTCCAGCAGCACGCCGGCGTTGTCGGCATAGCTGCGGATCGCCGCCAGGGGCTGGTTCAGCTCGTGGCTGATGCTTGCGGACATGGTGCCCAGGGCGGAGAGCTTGCTGGCCTGGACCAGTTCGTCCTGGGCGCGCACCAATTCCTGCTGGGCCTGTTCGCGCTCCAGCACTTCATCCTTGAGCCGGCTGTTCAGGGCCTCAAGGTCCTGGGTGCGTTCCAGTACACGCATCTCCAGCTCGCGGCGGGCGCGGGCGTCGAGGGCGATGCGGTCGAGATAGTGGCGACGGCGCTGCATCATCAGGCCGAGCAGCAGCAGGAGGGTCAGCAGGGTGGCGCCGCCGATGGCGACGGTGGTGGTCACCTGGCGGTCCACCAACTGGCGGGGCGCGAGGATGCTGGCGGTCAGGCCCGTTTCACGGAGTTCGCGGCTCTGGATCATCCAGTCGTTCTGGTCGAGGGTGAGCGGCGACGGCGATTGCGTCGGATAGGGCTGGTTGGCGGCGATGGCGGCACGCTCGGCATTGTCCAGCTGCCGGGTGGCGTGGAAGCGCCAATCGCTGCGCGAGGAGATGATCACCACGCCATTGGCGTCGGTCACCATGAGCTGCTCCGGGGTCTTGCCCCAGAGCGTCTCGGCGTCGTCGAGGTCCACCTTCACCACCAGGATGCCGGCGATCTGCCCCTCGTCCCTCACCGGACTTGCGAAGAAGTAACCGCGCTTGCGCGAGGTGGTGCCCAGGCCGAAGAAGCGCCCCTGCTTGCCGGACAGAGCCTCGCGGAAGTACGGACGGAAGGTGAAGTTGCGGCCGACGAAGCTGTCGGGCTGGTCCCAGTTCGACGATGTCAGGGTGAGACCGGCGGGGCTCATCAGATAGATCACGTCGGCCCCGGTGTTCTTGCGGACTTCCGCCAGTACGCGATTGGCCTCGGCCTGCAGGGCCGTGCTGTCGGGAGAGGCGAGCAGCTCACGCAGTGGCGGCAGGTTGGCGAGGATGGGGGGTAGCACCTCGTAACGGTGCAGGGTGCCCAGCAGGTTGGCGACGTAGAGGTCGAGGGTCTGGCGGTTCTGCTCGGCCAGGGACTCGCTGTAGTAGCGCTCGCTGAAGTGGTGCAGCGGCCAGAGTAGCGGCGCCAGCAACAGCGCCAGCAGCACCAGGCTGCGCCAGCGTGGGCGGTGGGGAGTGGGGATGGCTGTCATGCGATCACTGTGCGCCAGTCGATGAGGCGCATTATGGCATCGCCCCCGAAATCGGTGGCAGGAATGGCAGCGGGGCAGGAGGAGGGGCGCGATACCCGCTCCTCCGCAGGGGCTTAGCGCGGTTGCCGCAGGCACTCCGCCAGGGCGCTGCGCCAGTCAGTCAGGCTGACCTGCCAGTCCTGCGCCAGCTTGCGGCCGTCCAGGCGGGAGTTCAGCGGGCGCTTGGCTGGCGTCGGGTATTCGCTGGACGGGATGGGCACCAGGCGCCCGCACGGCTTGCCGGCAGCTTTCAGCTGCTCGCCGATGGCGCTGGCAAAGCCGAACCAGGACGTTTCGCCCTGATTGGTCAGGTGATAGACCCCCCAGCGGCGATTGCCCGCCTGCCACTGCTCGATGAGTTCGAGCGTGGCCTGCGCGATGCTGCCGGCCCAGGTCGGCGCGCCGATCTGGTCATCCACCACGCGCAGCTCCTCGCGTTCCTGCAGCAGGCGCTGCATGGTGAGCAGGAAATTGCGACCGTGCAGGGAATAGACCCAGCTGGTCCGAAGGATCAGGTACTGCCCGCCGACGGCCTGGATCGCCTGTTCGCCAGCGAGCTTGCTGCTGCCGTAGATGCCCAGAGGATTGGTCGGATCGTCCTCGCTGTAGGCGCCGGCCTTGGCGCCGTCATAGACGTAGTCGGTGGAGTAGTGGATCAGCGGAATGCCGAGAGCCGCCGCTTCCTCGGCGAGCACGCCAGGAGCCGTCGCGTTGATGGCGAAGGCAGTGTCCTGGTCGTTCTCGGCCTGGTCCACCGCTGTGTAGGCGGCGGCGTTGATCAGCAGGTCGGGAGACAGGGCGCGCACTTGCTGGCGAATTTGCGCAGGGTCGGCCAGATCGAGCTGATCACGACCCAGGGCGATCACGTCCGCCTTGCCAGCAAGGGCGAGCTGAAGCTCCCGCGCTACTTGGCCGCTATTGCCGGTGATGAGGATTTTCATGCGAACAGGTCTGCGTCTTTAAAGTTGACGCCGGCCTTGTCTTTGGCAGAAAGCTGCGGCGCCTCGGCCAGCGGCCAGTCGATGGCGAGATCAGGATCATCCCAACGAATGCAACGCTCGTGCTCGGGGGCGTAGTAGTCGGTGGTCTTGTAGAGGAACTCGGCGTATTCGCTCAGCACCAGGAAGCCGTGGGCGAAGCCTTCCGGTACCCAGAGTTGGCGTTTGTTTTCGGCCGAGAGAATGATGCCGGCCCACTTGCCGAACGTGGTCGAGCTGCGGCGCAAGTCCACCACGACATCGAAGACTTCACCTTGGGTGACGCGTACCAGTTTTCCTTGGGGTTGCCGTACCTGGTAGTGCAGGCCACGCAGGACACCGCGCTGTGAGCGCGAGTGGTTGTCCTGCACGAAATCGCGGTGCACGCCAGTTGCGTCGGCAAAGGTGCGGGCATTGAAGCTTTCGAAGAAGAAACCGCGCTCGTCGCCGAAGACCTTGGGCTCCAGTACCAGAACATCGGTCAATTGAGTCTCAACGATTTTCACTCATGCTCCCCAGCCAGTTTGAGCAGGTACTGTCCGTAACCAGTCTTTCCGAAGGCCTTCGCTCGCTCAAGCAGCTTGTCTTTGGTGATCCAGCCGTTCTGGAAGGCGATTTCTTCCAGACAGGCAACCTTCAAACCCTGGCGATGCTCGATGGTCTGCACGTACTGGGATGCATCCAGCAGGCTGTCGTGGGTGCCGGTATCCAGCCAGGCGAAACCGCGACCGAAACGCTCGACACGCAAATCTCCGCGCTGGAGGTAGGCGTTATTGATATCGGTGATCTCCAGCTCGCCACGTGCAGATGGCTTCACCGCCTTGGCGATGCTGATCACGTCGTTGTCATAGAAGTAAAGCCCAGTTACTGCGTAGCTGGACTTGGGTTTGGCCGGCTTTTCCTCGATGGAAACCGCTCGACCCTGGTCGTCGAACTCCACCACGCCGAAGCGTTCGGGGTCCTTCACCCAATAGCCGAAAACGGTGGCGCCACTTGGCGACTGGGCAGCGCGTTTGAGCTTCTCGGTGAAATGCTGTCCATGGAATATGTTGTCGCCCAGGATCAGGCAAACGGAGTCGGTGCCGATGAAGTCCTCACCAATCAGGAAAGCCTGGGCCAGGCCATCCGGGGAGGGCTGCACTGCATAGCTGAATTGAACGCCGAACTGGGTGCCGTCACCCAGCAGATTGCGATACTGGGGCAGATCCTGGGGGGTGGAAATGATCAGGATCTCGCGAATGCCGGCGAGCATCAGCACCGAGATCGGGTAATAGATCATCGGTTTGTCGTAGATCGGCAGCAGCTGCTTGGACACGCCCAGGGTGATGGGGTGCAGGCGGGTGCCGGAACCGCCGGCGAGGATGATCCCTTTCATGTTGTTGCTCCAAGTCTTTCACGTTGATAGCTGCCGTCTTGTACGCGGCGGCACCAATCCAGGTTGTCCAGGTACCACTGCACGGTCTTGCGCAGGCCGGTTTCGAAGGTTTCCCGTGGTGTCCAGCCGAGATCACGCTCGATCTTGCCGGCATCGATTGCATAGCGCAGGTCGTGGCCCGGGCGGTCCTTGACGAAGGTGATCAGGTCCTCAAAGTGGCTGACGCCAGCGGGTTTCTGCGGCGCCAGCTCTTCCAGCAGGGCGCAGATCGAGCGGACCACGTCGAGGTTCTTCTGCTCGTTGTGCCCACCGATGTTGTAGGTCTCGCCGATTTCGCCGCGAGTAACCACTTCGACCAGCGCGCGTGCATGGTCCTCGACGAACAGCCAGTCTCGAATCTGCTGGCCATTGCCGTACACCGGTAGCGGCTTCCCTTCCAAGGCGTTGAGGATCATCAGCGGGATCAGCTTCTCGGGGAAGTGATAGGGGCCGTAGTTGTTCGAGCAGTTGGTCAGCACCACCGGCAGCCCGTAGGTGCGGTGCCAGGCGCGGACCAGATGGTCGGATGCGGCTTTGCTGGCAGAGTAGGGCGAGCTGGGAGCGTAGGGCGTGGTCTCTGTGAAGAGGTCGTCCACGCCATGCAGGTCGCCATATACCTCGTCAGTGGAAATATGGTGGAAGCGGAACGCGGCCTTGCGTTCCGCATCGAGACCCAGCCAGTAGGCTCGTACGCTTTCCAGCAGGCTGTAGGTGCCGACGATGTTGGTCTGGATGAAGTCTGCCGGACCGTCGATGGAACGATCGACGTGGGATTCGGCGGCCAGGTGCATCACTGCGTCGGGCTGGAATCGGGCCAGCGCTTCGCCGACGGCTTGGCTATCGGCAATATCCGCCTGGAGAAATTGGTAACGCGGATTGTCCGAGACGGAGGCCAGCGACTCGAGATTGCCGGCGTAGGTGAGCTTGTCGAGATTCAGCACCTCGTGCTGGGTTTCGGTCAGCAGGTGGCGAATGAGAGCTGAGCCAATGAAGCCGGCTCCGCCAGTGACAAAAAGGTGCATAGCTCAATCCTGACGATTTGGTTGGCGCACAGATTGTTTGCAGTGACTGCCCGATGCAAGCGTTTGACGACTGTCATGGCCAGGATAGCGGGGGATCCTGGCGATCGGACGCCATAAAAAAGTCCGATGGAATGGCGCCAATCTACTTCAGAGCAGGTGCTCATCGCGGGCGTCGTCCTGTCGCGCGTGGCTGGAGATGTGAGCATTTCAGCCGACCCCTGAAAGACAAAAGCCCCGCATTGCTGCGGGGCTTTTAAGTTCATGGTGCCGGCACCAGGAATCGAACCCGGGACCTACTGATTACAAGTCAGTTGCTCTACCAGCTGAGCTATACCGGCTAGGAAGGGCCGCCATTATAGCGATTGGATGTGGCGAGTAAACCTCTTCGATGCTTGTCGGTGCAGGTTCTGATATCAGCGTGGTGGGGCTTATGCACAAAGGTGCTCCGTCCTGGCCCCTTCGTTCTGAGAATTTGTGCGCTGAGTCTCAGCATTCCGCAACCTCCTGTATTCCTTGGCTTTTCATGGTTCGCGCAAAAATTGAGCAGACTCCGCGTGGTGCGCACAGCAAGGCTTTCCGGGTGTTTGCCCAGATTTCATCAACAAAGTTATCCACAGGTTTTGTGGGTAAGTTCAGCGCTCGGCCAGGAGCAGGATGTTGCGTGGTGTGAGCTGGGGCGCGCAGAAGCTGCCGAGTGTCACCTGGTAGCCGTGTTCTTCGAGGAACAGCGCGCGGTCGAGTAGTAGCCAGAGTTCCATGGGGCGGCGGAACAGGCTGCGGGGGAGTTCCAGGTTGCGCACCTCGGCGAGGCGTTGCCAGCCCGCTGCTTCCAGTGCCTGCCAGTCGTGATCCGCTGGGGCGAGAAGCCCCTTCAGGGCGCAGAGATCGCGGCAGTACTCCGGGAATGGCTTGTCCAGCCAACTGGTGGCGAGGGAGGGGGTGGGCAGGTACTGATCCTTGCCGGTCAGCTCTCTTTGCAGGAGGTCGAAAGCCAATCGTCGCGCCATGGACTGGTCGCGCTGGCGGCGAACGCGGGCGCCGGCAGTGACGGTCTCGCTGAGTGGTAGTCGCAGATCGACCCGGCTGAGGCGCAGCGCGGAGCTTCTGGCTGTTGCGGAGAGCGGTTGGTAGTCCGGTGTCTGGATGCGGTTGTAGCAGCAGGGCGCCACCGCCAGTTGGCGGCAGCCGGCGGCACTGGCCAGTTGCATCAGGCGCACGTGGAGATCGCCACAGGCGTGCAGGGCTACCGCTGTTTGTTCGGTTGTGAGGTGGAGGCCGGCGTCATCCGCCAGGGCATCCTGCTCGTGATGCTGGGCCGCGAGCCCCAGGCGCTGGCTGAGTTGCTGGCCGCTGGCGACAAGTTGCGGGTCGAGTTCAATGCAGGTCAGTGGCGTGCCGTCGTGGGCCAGACGGCGCCCCAGATGCCCCTTTCCGGAGCACCAGTCCAGCCAGTGACCGGGCGCCTGGCGAAAAACGAGGCGGCTGGCGAAGGCGTCGATCTGTTGCCACTTGCGTCCGGGAACATCCACGGTGAATGCGTTGGGCATTGTCTCGGAACGCGTGGCAGGCAGTTCTCCAATCTGGCTGAGTCTGGCGGACTCTGCGGCAAGCTGTGGATAAGGCGCCGGGGCCTGCAGTCGTTCCGGCTGATTGTGTATGGCGTCCGCCTCCGCCAGGCTCCGGTCGCGCAGCCATGCCGCCAGTTCGGGGTGCTCGCGTTCCCAGGGGAGTTCCAGTTCGGTAAAGGGTATCGGGCGCCAGATGTCCTGGTGCGCGCGCAGGAAATCGTCCAGGGCGGCGAAGCGTTCCCGCAGGAGCGGGCCTTGGAGGGGCGCGGGGCTGGTCATGTGGCGAGGCGGTGGGAATCAGGGGCGGCGATTATAGCGCCGCCACCTCCGCTCCTCATCCGGGGACGAGGAGCGGTCGAGGGCTCAGCGACCCTGCAAGGCGTCTACCCGCAGCTTGTGTTCCAGCAGGCGGAAGGCCCGAACCAGTACGTAGGCGATGAGCAGATAGAACAGGCCGGCGGCGAAGAAGATCTCCACCGGCAGGTAGGTGCGGGCGATGATCGTGCGTGCCATGCCGGTGAGTTCCAGCAGGGTGACGGTGCTGGCCAGTGCGCTGGCCTTGATCATCAGGATCACTTCGTTGCTGTAGGCCGGCAGGCCGATGCGCGCCGCACGCGGCAGGATGATGTAGACCAGTGCCTGGAAGCGCGTCATGCCCAGGGCCCGCGCCGCTTCGATCTCGCCCGGCGGAACGGCCTGGATGGCCCCGCGCAGGATCTCGGCGATATAGGCCGCGGTGTGCATGGTCATGGTGATCACGGCGCACCAGAACGGGTCGCGCAGATAGGGCCAGAGCGGACCTTTGCGCACCGCGTCGAACTGCGCCAGGCCGTAGTAGACCAGGAACAGTTGCACCAGCAGCGGCGTACCACGGAAGAAGAAGATGTAGCCGTAGGGCAGGGCGCGTACGTACCAGTGGCGCGATGCGCGGGCGATGCCCATGGGGAGCGCCAGGATCAGGCCGGCGACCACCGCGATGGCCACCAGCTCCATGGTGAGGATGGCGCCCTGGGCCAGTTGCGGCAGGTATTTGAGGATGACTTCCCAGTTCATGCTGCGCTCCGCTTGAAGCCACGGCCTGCGCGCTTCTCAAGCCAATGCATGCCGATCATCGCGAGGATGGTCAGGCCCAGGTAGATGAAGGCGGCCACCATGTAGAAGGTGAAGGGCTCCTTGCTGGCGGTCACGGCGATTTGCGAGCGGCGCATGATTTCCTCGAGGCCGATCACGGAAACCAGTGCCGTGTCCTTCATCAGGATCATGAACAGGTTGCCGAGGCCCGGCAGGGCGATGCGCCACATCTGCGGCAGGATCACCCGCCAGAGGATGCGCCCGCTGGACAGGCCAAGGGCCATGCCCGCTTCGCGGTGCCCCTTGGGGATGGCCAGGATGGCGCCGCGGAATACCTCGGTGGCATAGGAGCCGAAGCACAGGCCGAGGGCGATGGTGCCGGCGGCGAAGGCGTTCAGTTCCAGCTCCGGGTAGCCAAGCGACTCGCCCAGGCTGCGCATCAGGTTGACCGTGCCGAAGTAGATCAGCAGAACCCAGAGGAGCTCGGGAACGCCACGCACGATGGTGGAATAGGTGCCACCCAGCCACTGCAGCGGCTTGATGGAAGAAGTCCTGGCCAGGGCGCCGAGCAGACCGAGCACCAGACCCAATACCAGCGCGGACAGCGCCAGCTTGATGGTCATGAGGGTGCCCGCGGCCAGGGCCGGGCCGAATCCGTGAAGGTCTAGGGTCATGGGAATTCAAGCGCCGGTGCCGCGCAGGGGCGGCACCGGACGGGCAGGTCAGTAGATGCTGAAGGGGAAGTACTTGTCGTTGATCTTCTTGTAGGTGCCGTCGGCAACGATTTCCTTCAGCGCGGCGTTCAGCTTCTCGCGCAGCGGGTCACCTTTGCGCACGGCAATGGCGATCTTGTCGTTGTCGAATACCGGGTCGCCCTTGAACTCGAAGTCCTTGCCAGCGTCGCTCTTCAGCCATTCCCAGTTCACGAACTTGTCGGCCAGTACGCCGTCGAGGCGGCCGGAGGCCAGGTCGAGGTAGGCGTTTTCCTGGGTGTCGTAGAGCTTGATGTCGACAACGTCTTTCATGTTGTCTTCCAGCCAGGTGCCGGCGATGGTCGCGCGCTGGGCGCCGATGACCTTGCCTTTCAGGCTGTCCTTGTCGATCTTGAAGTCGCTGCTTTTCGGAGCGATGTACTGCAGCTTGTTGGTGTAGTAGGGGTCGGTGAAATCGACGGCCTGCTTGCGCTCTTCAGTGATGGACATGGAGGCGGCGAGGAAGTCGAACTTCCTGGCGTTCAGGGCGGGGATGATGCCGTCCCAGTCGGAGGTCACCACTTCACACTCGACCTTCATCTTGGCGCAGAGGGCCTGGCCGATTTCCACGTCGAAGCCGCCGGCCTGGCCGCTGGCATCGATCAGGTTGAAGGGGGGGTAGGCGCCTTCGGTGCCGATCTTCAGTTTGTCGGCGGCAATGGCGTTGGTGCCGAAAGCGAGTGTGGCGGCCGCGGCCAGCAGAATCTTCTTGTAGTTCTTCATTGCGCTCTTGCTCCGTGTTTTAGCGATTGCTGGACATGAATTGTTTACAGCGCGCCGACTGCGGGTTGTCAAATACCTGCGCTGGCGGTCCCTGTTCTTCTACCAGGCCCTGGTGAAGGAAAACCACTTCGCTGGAGACGTTCCGGGCGAAGTTCATTTCATGGGTGACCAGCAGCATGGTGCGGCCTTCCTCGGCCAGCGCGCGGATCACGTTAAGCACTTCTTGTACCATCTCCGGGTCCAGCGCCGAGGTGGGCTCGTCGAACAGGATCACCTTCGGCTGCATGGCCAGGGTACGGGCGATGGCTGCACGCTGTTGCTGGCCGCCGGAAAGCTGGGTCGGATAGACGTGGCGCTTGTCGGCGATGCCGACCTTGGCCAGCAGGGCCTCGGCGATTTCGGTGGCTTCGGCCTTGCTCTGGCCGAGCACGCGGCGCGGCGCTTCGATGATGTTGTCGAGCACCGTCATGTGCGGCCAGAGGTTGAAGTTCTGGAATACGAAGCCGATCTCGCTGCGCATGCGATTGATCTGCTTGTTGTCGGCGGCAACCAGTTCACCTGTGCGGCTCTGCTTGAGCTTGAGCTCCTCGCCGGCGACCAGGATCTGGCCCTCGTGCGGGTTCTCCAGCAGGTTGATGCAGCGCAGGAAAGTGGACTTGCCGGAGCCGGACGACCCCAGGATGGAGATCACGTCACCGTCATTGGCGGTGAGGGAGATGCCCTTGAGCACTTCTAGATCGCCGTAGCGTTTGTGCAGATTACGGATTTCAAGCGCTGGCGTGGCTTGGGCCATAGGGGGTCCTCTTATTGTTCGGGGGCACTGTGGCGGTGGGGCGGCCTTCCTGGCGAGGGCCAACCTAGCATAGCGCCCTGCCAGGCGAAAGCCGGCGGAGAGCCCTGAAATGGCTCTTCGGGCACGGTTGTCGCATCGCTGCAGTTGCTTGTCGCGAGTGCGCAATTGAGCGCATACAGCTATCGACTTGTTGAGGCTTGCGCCCCGGCTGAAGAGCCGTACCGCAGACGGCTACCGAAATCTGCCTGGGGTCACGCTCACGCCGATCATCCCTTGACTGCGACCCCCGTTTCAGACTCTGCGATCTGGGAACGCTTCAGCTGGCCACCCCGAGCGACTGCCGCAGAGCGCTGACCACTCCGTCTTGCTGATTCTCCGTCAACCCGACCCATAGCGGCAGGCGAATCAAGCGTTCGGAAAGCTGCTCGGTGTTCGCGAGATGTCCATGTACCCTGCCGTAGCGCAAGCCAGCCGGGGAAGAGTGGAGGGGGACATAGTGAAAAACAGCAGAAATTTCGTGCTGCTTCAACTGATCGAGAACTACTTGCCGGTCAATATTGGGTGAAAGCAGTATGTAGTACATATGTGCATTATGCTGGCAGTCGGCGGGCACTATAGGACGACGTAAATACTGCTCATCCTCTAGCGATCGCAGCATCTCGTGATAGCGGTGCCAGATAATGAGGCGCTGACGGGTAATCTGCTCCGCCTCCTGAAGCTGTGCCCACAGAAAGGCAGCGATCAACTCTCCGGGTAGGAAAGAAGAGCCGATATTTTGCCAAGTGTACTTATCTATCTCTCCGCGAAAGAACTGGCTGCGGTTGGTTCCCTTCTCACGGATGATCTCAGCGTTTAGTACTAATTCCGCATCGTTGACCAGAAGTGCCCCGCCTTCGCCGGATATCACGTTCTTGGTCTCGTGAAAACTGTAGGCGCCCAAGTCTCCGATGCTGCCAAGCGCCCGCCCTTTGTAGGTGGACATCACGCCTTGGGCGGCGTCCTCAATCACCTTGAGTCCATAGCGCTCCGCAATGGCCACAATGCTGTCCATCTCGCAGGCTACACCCGCGTAATGCACTGGAACTATCGCCTTGGTGCGCGGAGTGATGGCCGCCTCAATCAATTTCTCATCGAGGTTGAGAGTATCTTCCCGTATGTCGACGAAGACTGGAGTAGCACCTCGAAGTACGAACGCATTAGCCGTTGATACAAAAGTGTAAGAGGGCATGATGACTTCATCGCCCGGCCGGATATCCAGCAATAGAGCAGCCATCTCCAAGCTCGCGGTGCATGAATGCGTCAAGAGAGCTCGGTTACAACCCGTGTGCTGCTCTAGCCACTGATGGCAGCGTTCGGTAAAGGGGCCATCACCAGAAAGTTTGAAGTTGGCGTGAGCTTCTTGAATGTAGAAGATCTCGTTGCCAGTCATGTAGGGCTTGTTAAATGGAGTCATGTTTGTTTCCGATCTTTCTAGCGATAACAAAACGTGATCCGCCCAGAGGCAGATTGAGCCCTATGCGGATTAGCCAGCGCTCCATCGTTAGAATTTTCTCAAATGCAAGATTGAGTAGCGGGCCGATGCGGAATTCATCCAGCGGATCGAAAGCTTTTTTGCCCATAGACCGTCGCCGTGATATCAGCATTGCGGGAAGCAACAAAGAGACGAAAGACGTACTTCTGACGATTTCGAACCCTGCGGCGCGTAGCTTGTCATGCAAATCTCCCGCAGAATATCGACGGAAGTGACATGCATACTCATCTGCTGAACTCCAGAGCCATTGGTGCTGCGGAACGGTAAGCAGCAAGCCACCCCCTGGCTTAATCGCCCTATAAAGATTCTCTAGTACGGACTTGTCATCCTCGATGTGTTCAATCACATCGAAAGCTGCGGCGATATCAAATTCGTTCGTGTATGGCGCGCAACGAGCGTCCATTTGTACAAATGTTGCGCTGGGAGTGCGGGTAGCGGCGAAGCCCAGCCCCTTGGTGAAAATCTCGCCACCCACAAGTCGCCGGGACGGGAAGGCAGCGGAGATGCCGGACAGCACATAGCCGGTACCGCAACCAATTTCCAGTAGCGAGTCAAAGTCTTGGAAATATTTCCGAATTGCCCAGATTAGCAAAGAGTTCCTAGCGCGGAACCAGAAGTTTTGATCTTCATGCTGACTCAGGGGTTCAAAGTATTCCTCCCTGAATCCGCCACCTTCCCGGGTAAGGTCGGGTGCCCAGGCAAGAAAACCGTCTACTCGCTGCGGCGAAAAGCTGCAGTGAGGACAGGAGTTCTCGCTGCTCAAATAATCGGCGTCACAGTTTGGGCAACGAATCATTACGGGTTACCTGTCGCATGACCTTGCGGGAACACGAAAAGACGAAACATCAGGAACAGAAATACGGCAACAATCAGCACGGAAACTGCCTGAACCGCTTGGTGTGGGTAACCTAACTGGCTGGAAAAGATATCCAGCATCATGAAGTTGAGGCCGTAGCCCAACACGTGCGCAAGCCCATAGCGCAGCAGGCTCGCCGGAACGCTGCCCGTATGCCCGAAGGCCCACCTTCGATTTCCCAGAAAACCGAGCGATGCGCCGATGATGTAAAGGAGCGACATGGCTATCTTGGGGCTGGTGCCAAGCCAGGTTATCAGTAGGTATACCGAATAACCGCTGAGGTTGCTGAGCAAGCCCACCACTGCATATCGAATAAATGAGCGATTCATTCTCGGTCGAGCACCGCCAGACCAAAGCCGGTTCGTCCATGACCATTACCGTTGTAAAGCATAAAGCGCTGGCCTTTATGATCGAACACGTACGGGTATTCAATCATCTCGGAATCCCAGCCACCTTCTGATACGTTAATACCAACACGATCCAGTTGCAGGCACCAAGAGTCGCCGTCCGCACTCGTCGCGTAACCAATTCGGTACTTTTCGCCTGCCCCACTTCGGTAGGAGAACCACATGTGATACCCCTCTACCGAATTGCCAACCACGGTGGGGCGTGAGAACGCCTGGGCTACTCCAATCTCATAGGGAACCGCGAGTCCCTCGCGTCGCCAGCGTTCCCCGTCGGTTGACCTGGCGCTATTGATTACATGCAGCATCTCGCCGTTGCCCGTGTCCCAAGTGATGGTCGAGCCGTACCACATACGGTAAAGGTCGTCTCGTTCCTGTATTACCCATGGATAGGAGAGACTGATCGGATCGGACTCATCGGAAGCCATGAAAGGCGAAGCACTGTCGAGGTGAAGCGACCAGTCGTTGTCAAGGACAAGGCGGCCAACATCTCCGCGCCAATGACCGTCCGGGGGACATTGCCAGCCCATGAACAGGATGTAGCGCTTGCCTCCAGCCGAATAGCAGTTGCCGATACTGACACCATGCGAGAAGAAGCTGCTGTCCAGTCCGTATTCGAAAGCTGGCTTGTCGTGAACGTATGTGATTTCTAACGTTGCCAGGTTCATGTCCACATACCCGACCGATGAGCGATTGTCCGCATCTCGTCCGCTGAAGAAGACACGATAAAGGTCGCCCTCCACAAGTAGCGGAAGAGGGTTTGCGGCATGGCTCATCAGTTTCGGGTGTATGGCTTTCGGACAGTAGATCTGTCCCAGCTTTTTCCAGTGCATGGGATTACCTCGCTATAGCTTTCTCAGCCTTGTGCTTGGGACTTTGGCGCGCTCAGTGGCGGAGCCTATGTAAACGCCCTCTGGCGCTACGTCAGCCAGGAGCAAGGCCCCCGCACCAATTACGGAAAGCTCTCCGACTGTGATGTGGTCGCGCAATGTGGCATTGACGCCAATAAAGCAGGATTCATTTACTACAACACCTCCGGATATCACGACATGCGAAGCGATGAAGCAGTGATCATGAATAGTGGAGTGATGGCCAATATGATTGCCACTCCACAATGTAACATTGTTGCCAATGGTGACGAAGGGTTGAATGGTATTGTCTTCGAGCACGAAGCAATTTTCGCCGATTCGATCCTCGTTCAGCACGGTGGCGTGTGAACTGATATAGCTGGCAACCCGGTAGCCGAGGGCTTTTGCGGCTAAATATTTTTCCTTGCGTATCTGGTTGAGTTTTGAGTAGCCCAGCGCAACAAATATCTCATGGGTGTCCGGAGGGTAGTGTTCCGTAACATTTTCAAAAGGCACTATCGGTAAATTGCAGAAGCTTTTATCTTCGATATGCTCGGCGTCTACTGTGAATGCCACGACTTCGTAGTCCGAGTCCGAGGTGAAATAGAAATGTGCCAGTTGAGCAGCGTCGCGGGAGCCGAAGATCACCAGTTTTTTTTTCATTGGGCTTTCCTGTCCGAAATTGTGAATTCGTATAGGCCAGATTCAAGTAGGCGAGCTACATGCTTTCAGCGTATTCACGCCACTCAACCTCGTTCCAGCCGAGGCGGACATTGAAAATCAACGCCTGACTTTCCTTTCCATCCCAGTCTATGCCGCGTGGCGCCGTGCCATGCTCGGCTAGCTTTGAAGGATAGTCGGAGGCAGCCTCTGTACGGAGCTCAGTTGTCCTGTTTGCCATAAACCCGCCGCACGATGGTATAAGGACGCCGCTTGGTCTCCGAAAATATCTTCGAGAGATAGATGCCAATGACTCCGATAAAGGAAATGATCAGTCCCCCCAGTAACCAGATGGATGCCATTACCGACGTCCAGCCGCCCATGGGTTTTGCGAAAAAAAACCATTGGACGATGAGGTAGACGGTATAAGCTCCTGCCGCTGTGGAAATAGCTGCGCCGCTGTAGAATATGCTGGTCAGGGGGGCATTGCTAAAGGATGTGACGGAATTAACCAAAATTGACATCTTGCGTCGAAAGGTATAAGTCGTCGCGCTTGTGCAGTGCTTATTTACAGTTTTCGGGAGTTGCTCGAAACCCGTGATGTACCAGAGGCCTGCCATGAAAACTTCGCGCTCATCATGCATCAATAAGGCTTCCACATAGCGACGGCTCATGAGTCGAGCCGTTACAATGTTTTCAGGAAGAGCCATTCCCGTCAGGGCGCGGAAAAGACGGTAGAACCACTGCCCACTCAGTCGCTCGAAGATTCCGCCCTTACGTTGCTTTTGAACGCCATATATGACGTCACAGCGTTCATTTTTCATTTGTTGGGAAAAACTAATCAGCCATTCTGGTTCTTCTTCGAGATCACTATCGATGAGAAATATTTTTTCGCCTTTGGCATGGGCAAGTCCTGTCATCATGGCCTTGTGATGGCCGAAGTTGCGTGAGAGGTCCACTACGACCAAGTGCGGGTCAGCTCCACACAGTTGGATAGCCAAATCAAGACTCTTATCGGGTGAGCCGTCATTGACCAGTACTATCTCGTAGTCGGTGCCAACAAGTTGCATCGCCGCCTCAGTGGCGCGGCGATGGAATTCGGCTATGTACGGGGCGGACTGGTAAAGAGTCGCTACGATAGAAAGCTTCATTTTCTACCTACATATTTCATGTAATGCGCAGCACTTTTGCCGCAGTTGAAAAGTAAATCAATGATCGAGACGCCGTGAGTAAACTCACCCCAAAGCTGTTGGTACTCTGGATACGCCGAATAATCGAACCAGCCGAGGCTGATGCCCCGCTCAGAAAACACATCCTCCTCAATATAATCCTTGGCAGCCGGGCCGGAGATGTACTCCGTTCCTCCGGCCTGAGCGCAAAGGTCGGCAAGTCGTTCGGATTTGCCATCAATCTGAGTGTAGTCCCAGGAGTGGCTTATCTTTGTAGTGATCTCTAGATAAGAACATACTGCTTCGATCAGCTGCCGATTGAGCCTTGATAGATGTGTGTGTTCTTGCTGTAGATAGATGGGTTCCAATATGGCAGAAATCTGGGAAAAATTGGCGGCACGAGAATAGTTTTGGGTAATGGTTCTCCAGTGGATTTTCTGCCATTCGTTCCCGTCAATCTCCGTATCTCGAATAGTCTGGTGATATTTGCCCTTCACCTTGACTGGTACGGTGATCCATTGCGACCCCTGTGGCGTTTTGATCTGATTGCGGTTGCGCCAGTCTCTTCGAGTGTATTGCATGTCGTCGTAAAGTATGAACTCGTCGACTGCGGCAATTATGTCGAAGTAGCCTTTCCAAGGTATGTAATTGGATTGGAGAATAGCGACTTTTTTCATGTTCTATTGGCTCTTGACTTTTCGCATGCCGCAGTTGCGCTTTCTACCGAGCGGGTGGGTTTGAGCAGTTGCTGCGAGTACGACGATGATGCCCCTGCAATTGGTGCTGGAAACTGCCGAGAACTCTCGAATTCCGTACTCGGATCGATGCCATATCTCTGCAGGATGTGGGGCGACAGTCTCCGCGGCCCTCCTGGCTGAACCAGTATCCACGATTTTGCTAGGTCGTTGCAGGAAACACGATCAAGAGCTGAAACGGCCAATGCCTCACTGCCCGGCAAGCCACCAATCATCCAGGCCTGGCCAATGATTTTTGCATTGATCGCAAAGAGAGCTCCGGGAGAGGCACCTGTCAGATCGATTACTGGAGTACCGGATTCGAATCTCGAGTCAACTGCAGCCTTATTCAAAGCGCGCAAGTAATCTGCACTGCTAGCTGACAGGTAAAGTTTGGATTCGCCCTTGCCAACTACCACGGGCTGGTGCTGCTCGCGCAATTTTTCGCTTTGCCTATAGGGGGTGTCCATGCTGACGCTTACTAACGTGACCGTGATGGCCTGTGCTGCCACTGTGATGGGTAGGAAAACACGCCAGGGTGCTGAGTTTGCTGCCGCTATGCAGAGCGGTGCGAGGCCGGAGAGAAGCCAGAAAATTGCGGCAAATGAGCCTTGAAGCCAGTAGTTGTTGTTGGTTCCAAAAGCCAAGGCGTGCGGTATCAAGAGAGAGAAAACTATCAGGGCGATGCAGTTTCTGTTGATCAGTAACTTCGCTCTTTTGCGTAGTTCGATAAGTGCTAGGAGCAATGTGCCAGGAAGGATTGAAAGGAAAATGGCCCATTCGAATCCTGTGCGGGTGTAATTGATTCTGTTACTTGTTAATATAGTGGCTATGCAGAAAGCTGAAAGAGTTGCGCATAAGCAAAGGGTGATCAGGTTTGGGAGGCTTTTCCTAGTAAGAGTCAGGTATGACAGCGTGAATACAGAAACTGCTAGCAGCCAGGTTGCGGATTTCTGTATTGGTGTTAAGTAAAATGTGTCACTCCATAGTCGTATCAGAAGAGTTTCAGGCGAATGTCCTGCACCTAGCAGCTTCGTGGCTTCGAGGCCGTAAATTATGCGCAAGTAAAAACCGCTAATAGATCCGTCGATTATCCATGCGGAAATGGATAGGAGAGATACGGTTGTAAGAAGTGCAATTAAGAGTAGCCTTAAGTTTAGCTTTCCAGCTATAAGGAGGTACAAGAGGGACGTGAAGCCAAGTAAGATTGCGGAAGTTGGCTTTGCCATCAGCGCCAACCAGCCGCCAGCCCCTGTGAGGGCCCAGCCAATTATGCTCGCGCGCGTAAAGGCTCTCTCTGCCAGCAAAAGGCCGCACGTCGATAGAAGTAAGGATTGGAGCGTCAAGCTATTGTAGTTGGGAGTCGGCAGCCATGAATGGGGCATGGCAAGAGATGTCAATGCGAGCCCCCCAGCTATGCCCAGCATCGGCAAGCTGCTCCAACTTGTGCCGGAGTTGGTATCTCGTAGAGTTGACCTGAAGAAAAGTACGCACAGCAACCATGCCAGCAAGAAGGTTATGAGAAAGTTTCCCTGTCTGAGCAAAACTATGTCGCCATTTGCTAGTAAATAAAGCGGATGGTAGACAAAGCCGAACTGGGTCGTGGATATCTGATATATCCATGGGTCCGATATCCACGCCAGATAGAATCCTTCGTCGGAAAAATCTATCCCATGATTACTGAATGTTAAAATCCAGATGAGAGTGGCGAGCGTCAGCAGGGTGGAAGCTATAATCGATAGTGTTTCGGTAATGCGAGCGACATTGGGGTGATCGGTTGCTTGCGTATTGTTTGTCGTGGTTTCGGGCATGTGATGGCGTTTTTGTGGTTTACACTCGGCGGTGCACAAAGTTGTCGAGTGGTTTGGTTTGATCTTCTGTATTTATTTCGGTGCGGTACTTTAGAGTCTAGTCGTTTGAGTTGAACTTCGAAAAGTCCTGGTACTATTCTAGCGCGCCACTTGCCTTGCTCTAACTAGGCTCAAACCGTTAGCGCCCTGCATGTCGGCTCTACGAGCTGGGACTGAGGGCCGCGGCGGTTGTAAACCACTGGACAATGACCGATGCTCGCGCGCTTGTACAGGGCCTCAGATTCCTTCTGCGCAGAAAGCTACAACCGCGCAAAGGAGCATTCGACAAGAACCCGTGGGTAGGTGGGCAGCGGTAGGCGAGGCCTATCTTTGTGCTGCGTCGCGAGCTTTGCCTCGGTCTGTCGCAGTGCGTGTGTCGTCGTCGTGCAAAGGTTAGTGGTGCAGTTGCGCAGGTGCGCGGAGTTTTGGTTCGACGGAGCTACTATCTCTTACTTGGTTATGACTGTGGAGGGCGAGTCCGGCGTGTCTTGGTCGGCCTGTCTCGGGCTTTGCTCCAGCAGCGCAATAAATGCAGAAGCGGGCAGCGGCCGGGCGAAGTAGTAGCCCTGGCCGAAATCGCAGTCCAGGGACTTGAGGATCTGCAGGTGCTGCTCCGTCTCGACTCCCTCCGCGACTGCCTCGATACCCAGGTTGCGCGCCAGGCTGAGGATGGTCTGGACGATCTGCAGGCCTTCCGGGCATTGGTCGAGTTGGGTCACGAAGGAGCGGTCGACTTTCAGCACGTCCAGGCGGAAGCGATGCAGGTAGCTGAGGGAGGAGTAGCCGGTGCCGAAATCATCGATGCTGATGCGTACGCCCAGGTCATGCAGCTGCTGGAGCACTGCGATGGTTCGTTCGGAGTCGGCCATGGAGACGCTCTCGGTGATCTCCAGGCGTACGCAAGCCGGAGGTATACCGGTTTCGACGATGATGGCGGCTACTTGTGAAACCAGGTCGTGCTGGGCGAACTGCCGGGCGGAAAGATTGATGCTCACCGTCAGCGGGGTAGGGCAGGGGTATTCCTCGTGCCAACACGCCATGCTGCGGCAGGCTTCGCGCAGCACCCACAGGCCGAGTGGCAGGATCAGGCCCGTGTCCTCGGCGACCTGGATGAAGTCGCCCGGGTAGACCAGCTCACCGCTCGGTTTCTGCCAGCGCACCAGGGCCTCGACGCCAGCGAGCCGCCCGCTGGCCAGATGCACGATCGGTTGGTAGTGGAGTACGAACTCGCCATTCTTCAGCGCATTGCGCAGCCGGGTTTCCAGGTTCAGGCGACCTACGGCCAGCTCATGCATGCTGTGGTCGAACAGCTCGAAGCGGTGCTTGCCGAGGGTCTTGGCGCGGTACATCGCGAGGTCCGCGTGGCGCAGGATTTCTTCGGCAGACTCATATCCCAGATCGCTCGAGGCGATGCCGATGCTGGCGCTGATGTAGAGCTGCTCGCCATTGACCAGGAAGGGCGGTTCCAGGGCATTCAGCAGTCGCTCGGCGACGCACGCTGGCGCCTCGGAGTTGCCGGTGCAATCCAGCAGGATGGTGAACTCATCGCCACCCATGCGCGCCAGGGTGTCGGTCTGGCGCAGACACATGCCAAGGCGCGTGGCGACCTGGACGATCAAGAGATCGCCGGCCAGGTGGCCGAGGCTGTCGTTGACCAGCTTGAAGCGGTCGAGGTCGATGAACAGCACCGCGAAGGCCGCCTCGCGATGCCGGTTGCAGCGGGCGACGGCGCGGGACAGGCGGTCGGCGAAGAGGGCGCGGTTGGGTAGGCCGGTGAGCGGGTCGTGGAAGGCGTCGACCAATTGCTCTTCCGCGCGCTTGCGTTCCACCACCCGGCCCATCTGCACGCCGATCTGCGCCATCAGGTTCAGCAGTTTGTCGTCGGGCTCCAACACGTTGTCGGCAAAGAACTCCAGCGCCCCTACCACTTCGCTGCCCACCAGCACCGGAAAGGCGGCAGCAGCCCTGAGTCCTGCCTGCCCGGCAGCGTCGATGCGGCAGAAGCTTGGAGTCTGGCTGATGTCGGGAATCCAGGCCGGGGCGCCGCTGGAAAGCACGCGGCCAGGCAGGCCCAAACCGGGCGGGAACTCCATGGCCTCGGTCACCTGGCGAAAGTCGCGGAAGCGCGGCTCGTCGGCGTAATGCCAGATGCTGGCCGAGCGCAGCTGTACCTCACCATCGATATGAGCTGTCAGGTAGGCATGGCCGATCAGCCAGCCGGTGTATTGGCAGACGCTGGACACTGTGAAGCTCAGGCCGTCGGCCACCGTTGCCGCACCGTTGGCAGCGTCAGCGATGGATTCCAGCAATTGCAGTTGCAGCTGCTTTTCATAGAGCTCGCGCAGGCCACGTTCGGCGATCTGCTCAGCCTCCAGGCGAGCCTGGTGTTCGCGTTGCAGGCGGCGGCGCAGCTTGTCGGCTTCCGGGTTGTGCGGTCCGCCGTCCATCTTCGATCAGCCCTGGCGTTTGCCGTGGAAAGTGATGCGGCAACGGCATTCCGCATCGCCCTTGTGCATGCAGGACAGGTGATCGACTCCCAGGGTTTCGCCAAAGTGCACCGCGGCGCCCTCGATGAACCCGTGGGCGAGGGCGCAGAGGCGGCGTGGCGAGCGGTAGGTCATCATCAGTGCACCGTCGGGTTCGTCGCGGAAGCCGAAGGTCGGGACATCCGCCCCCGGATAGATCATGCGGACTTCGGGATGGATGATCTGGTTGACGCTGAGGATGAAGGAGCGTGTCGAGTCGTGGGTGTCGAAGTAGGCTGGGTAGCGGATGGCCAGAGAAGGCATCGCCTCGCGGCCGAACCAGCGCAGCACCTCGAAGGGTGGCATGCCGAGCAATTCGGAAGCCGCCGCCACCAGGCGGAAGATGAACTCATCGGGATAGCTGCCGAGTGCGGTGTAAACGCCGTCGAGGCCGGAGCTTTCCAGCAGGGCGTCCCAGGAATCTTCTCCCTGGTGCCGGGTAACCACTTCTTCGAGCAGATTGAAGACGATTCCCTTCATGCCATCCCCCCGGGGTTTCCTCCGGCTGGACCCTCTTCGGGGTCGCCTTGAGGCGCTTCGCAGTGAGGTTAGCAGTGCAGTCGGTATCGTGCCCGGTGGGGAAATGATGGGGCGGAAAACAAAAAGCCCCAGCGCATGGCTGGGGCTCTTTGGATGGTATTAGTGGTGCCCAGGGACGGAATCGAACCGCCGACACGGGGATTTTCAATCCCCTGCTCTACCAACTGAGCTACCTGGGCAACGGGGCGCTATTAAACGGATTTGCCGGCACCTCGTCAACACCCTTTCGAAAAAATATTTAGTTTTTTCGGGCGCTTACGCGCTAGGGGGGACATAACCCTCGGCCTGGGCGTACTCCTCGCCCGAAAGGAACTTGTCCATTTCGGCCTGGAGGAACTTGCGGTCCTCGCCATTCATCATGTTCAGGCGACGTTCGTTGATCAGCATGGTCTGGTGGGCCTGCCACTCATCCCAGGCCTTCTTCGAGACGTTGTTGAAGATGTCCTCGCCCTTGGCGCCCGGATACGGCGGACGCTCCAGGCCCGGCAGTTCCTCTTTGTACTTGCGGCACATCACGGTGCGGGTCATCGCGGTTCTCCTGCATTCAATACGTCGGCCGCGCGCTTGAGCAGCTTTTTCACCGGGGCGGCGAGGCCCAGGCGCGGCGGGGTGGCGAGGTTATACCAGAGCCAGTCGCCCTCGGCCACGACGGGGGCGCTGCCTTCGACGGCCACCAGCCAGGGCACGATGGCCAGTTGGAAGTGGCTGAAGGTGTGGGTCAGCCCGGGTAGCTCTCGACGCTCACCCAGGTTTAGCGAATGCTGGCTGGCCAGCGAGGCGAGGGCATCCAGGTCGTCCAGTTCCGGCAGGCTCCAGAGACCGCCCCAAAGGCCGCTCGAAGGGCGGCGGTAGAGCAGGATGGCGCCGTCGCGGCTGGCCAGCAGCGGCATCAGGGTGCGCTTCTGCGGCAGCGCCTTGCGCGGCTTCGAGACGGGATAGGCTGTTTCCCGGCCCAGCGCGTGTGCGCGGCAGCCGCTCTGCAACGGGCACAGCAGGCAACTGGGCTTGCTGCGGGTGCAGAGAGTGGCGCCGAGATCCATCATCGCCTGGGTGTAGTTGTTCACCCGGACCTGAGGGGTGAAGCGCTCGGCTACTTCCCAGAGCTGCTTCGCTACCTTCGGCTCGCCCGGGTAACCCTCCTGGGCGACGTAGCGGGCCAGTACGCGCTTGACGTTGCCATCGAGGATGGGCGCGCGCAGTCCCATGGACAGGCTGGCGATCGCGCCGGCGGTGGAGCGTCCGATGCCCGGCAGCTCCGCCAACTTATCCACATCGCGGGGGAATTCGCCGCCGAACTCGGCGACGACTTTCTTCGCGGTCTTCTGCAGGTTGCGGGCGCGGGTGTAGTAACCGAGGCCGGTCCAGAGGTGCAGCACCTCGTCTTCCGGTGCCGCGGCCAGGGCCTGCACGGTGGGCAGGGCGTCCATGAAGCGGTCGAAGTAGCCCAGGACGGTGCTGACCTGTGTCTGCTGCAGCATGATTTCGGACACCCAGACGCGATAGGGGGTGATGCCCTGTTGCCAGGGCAGATCCTTGCGGCCGTGGCTGTCGTACCAGCCGAGTACGGCGCCGGAGAACTGCTCAGGGGTCATCGTTTGAACAGCCCCTTGAGTGCGTCCTTGAGTTCCGGGCTGACCTTGTCGCCGAGCTTCTCCTCGATCTTTTCGTTGAGCTTGTCGCCGGCCAGCTTGGCGGCGACCTTGCCCATGCCGTCCTTGTCCAGGCGGCAGGCCTTGGCCCCCAGTTCCAGCGGGCCGCGGCAACGCAGTGGCCACTCGAGACCGACGTAGCGCTCGTTGACCTGGCAGGCCGGGTCCGGCATCGCGCTCTTGTCGCCTTCGATGACCACGCCAATGCGGTAGTCCATGCCGAGCACACGAAGGTCGACGGCGCCATCGCCCTTGACGCTGAGGCCGGGAATGCTGGCGCGCATGTCGGGGTTGGTGGCTACGCCGTTATTGAAGGTGAGCGAGCCCTTGAGCTCCTGGAACGGTGTTTCGCTGCCGCCGCGGGTGCTGGAGAGCGACTTGCGGTTGAGGGTGGCGATGCCCTGGCAGAGCTGCTGTTCGAGGTTGGCGTCGAGCAGCGCACCATCGTTGAGGGCGAAGCTGGCGGTGCCGTTGAGGCCGTCGACCCAGGCCTTCTGGCTGTTGCCGCTGCTGGTGACGTCGGCGGTCATGTCCAGCAGGCCGCGCACCGGAGGCTTCTGCTCCTGGGCCTGGAGGAGTTTTTCCACCGGCACGTTGTTGATGCGCTTGTGCGCCTTGAGCAGCGGTACCGCCGGGCGAGCGTCGATCTGTGCATTGGCCTGGAAGCTGCCGCCGAACAATCCGCCGCGCAGGTCTTCCAGGGTCAGCAGGCCAGCCTTGCCATTGGCTTTGAGGCTGACGTCATCCATGGGCAGCTTGTCGACGGTGAACTGGCCGAAGTCCAGGGTGGCTTCCAGGTCGACCTTGCGCAGCTGGTCCACCGGCAGCACCGGGGTTTCGCTCCAGGCCGCCTGGGTCGGCGCGTTGGGCAACGGCGTGGTGCCCTGGGCCGCAGCGGCCACGGCAGGCTTCACTTCGGCCTGGCGGGCGGTCTGGGCTTCCTGCTTGGCCTTGGACTTGGGCGGCAGGTAGCGATCGAGGTCGAGTTTGTCGCCCTTGAGTTGCACCCGCACGGCCTTCTTGGCGAAGTCGGCCACGGCCAGGCGGCCGCTGAAGGTGCCGTCGTCGAGCTTGAGGTTCAGGCCTTCGAAGGCGAGGCTGTTGGCGCTGCCATTGAGCTTGGTGACCAGCTCGAACTTCTGCAGGGCGGTGGCGTCGCTCATGGGCGGCAGCTCGACGCCGACGCTGGTGAGGAATTCGCGCAGGTTGAGCGGGGCGATGGACAGGCCGCCTTCCAGGCGTGCGTCCTTGTCGAGGTTGTGCACTTTCAGTTCACCGAGCGCGCGCAGCTGGTTGCCGGAGAGCTTCAGGCTGTTCCATTCGGCGACGTTGGCGGCCAGGTCGGCCAGCAACTGGCCCTGGGCGTTGAAGGTCAGGGTCTTGCCCTTCAGGGGCTCACCCGAGGCTTCGCCGTTCAGCTTGAGGTCTTCCAGCTGGTAGCGCTTGAGGGCGCGCTCGAAGCGCAGGTTGGCGGTGAGGTCGGTCTTGGCGCGCAGTACCGGCTGGTTGGTGCCGAAGAAGGCGCTGAGCTTGAGCGGAATGCTGGCGCCTTCGCGGATGGCGCCGGTGGTCAGCTCGATGCCCTCGGCGGAAAACTGCTTGCCGCTCTTGGCATCGGTGTAATCGATACGGGCATTGCGCACGGTAAGGCTGTCGATATCCAGCTTGATCGGGCGTGCCGGTTCGTCGGCGGCGGGCGCCTGCTTGGCCTCTTCGGTCGGGGCTGGCGTCGTCGGCGTGCCGGTCTGGGCGGTTTCCGGGACCTTGGCCGGGCGACCGATGTCTTCCCAGTTGCCGTGGCCCTTGTCGTCGCGCTGCAGGTCGAGGTTGAGGCCTTCGACACGGATGTCGCTCATCTGCACTTCACGGCGCAGCAGCGGCAGGACGCGGACCGAAAGCCCGATCATGTCGAGGTTGGCGAAGGGTTTTGCCGGGGTGGCGGCGCTGGCCAGGGTTGCCTGGTGCAGTTCGAGGCCGAGCCAGGGGAACAGGCTCCAGCCGATATCGCCGTTGAGGGTCAGTTCGAGGTTGGCCTTGTCACGGGCCAGTTGCTGAATCTCGTCCTTGTAATCGTTCGGGTCGAACAGGTGGGTCAGGGCAAAGCCCGCCGCCACGATGATCAGCAACAGCCCGAGGAAGATGAGGCCCAGGATTTTGCCGAAGGCTTTCATTGGCCAGTCCTTGTGGTGGATCGCGTGAATTGAAGGTGCCGAGTATAGCGCCGGGCCATTACGGATGGAGGGCAGCGGCACGGGGTTCGTCCCCTTGTCAGGGACTTTGGATGGTGATTTCCGCTGTCGGTTCAGCGCACGGAATCATCGATGGATCAGAGGCTTTCCAGCGGCAGGTGCAGGCGCGCGGCAAAGGCCTGGCTTTCCAGGTGGTCCTTCGGCGCGGCCAGGTGCAGCGGCTTGCCCGCATCCCGCGCCAGGCGGGCCACTTCTTCCACCAGGCGGCGGCCGACGCCACGATGACGGGTCACCTTGCGAACGCAGAGGTGGGACAGCTGCCAGTGCTGCTCGCCGCGTACCACCAGGGCCGCGCCCAGCAGGCGATCGTTGAAGCGTCCCGCCACCAGCAGCCCGTCGGCCAGGCCGCGCTCCACCAGTTCCGCCGCATCTGCGTAGGGCAGCAGCAGCCAATCCGGGGCATCGGCGTAGATCTTCGCCAAATCGCCGCGATCCTGCTCGGAGGGGCTGTTCAGGGTCTCGACGATCACGGGCATGGCGGCTCCTGGAGGAGATTGCGGGTAGGGCCGGGCAGTGTAATCCCCGCCGACCGCCGTCGGTAGCGGCGCCAAGGGCCTGCGGCCTATAATGGCGCTCTTTTTCGTGAGCCTTTTGTGGAGCTGGTGATGGCCGAACGCACGGCATCCGTCGAACGCAATACCCTGGAAACCCAGATCAAGGTCTCGATCAACCTGGATGGTACTGGCAAGGCACGCTTCGATATCGGCGTGCCTTTCCTCGAGCACATGCTCGACCAGATCGCCCGCCACGGCCTGATCGACCTGGACATCGAGTGCAAGGGCGATCTGCATATCGACGATCACCACACCGTGGAAGACGTCGGTATCACCCTCGGCCAGGCCTTCACGCAGGCCATCGGCGACAAGAAGGGCATCGTCCGTTACGGCCATTCCTACGTGCCGCTGGATGAAGCCCTGTCCCGCGTGGTCATCGATTTCTCCGGCCGCCCCGGTCTGCAGATGCACGTGCCGTTCACTCGCGCCGTGGTCGGTGGCTTCGACGTCGACCTGTTCCAGGAATTCTTCCAGGGCTTCGTCAACCACGCCCTGGTGAGCCTGCACATCGACAACCTGCGTGGCCACAACACCCACCACCAGATTGAAACCGTGTTCAAGGCCTTTGGCCGCGCCCTGCGCATGGCCGTTGAGCGTGATCCGCGCATGGCTGGCCAGATGCCCTCCACCAAGGGCGTGCTCTGATGCAGACGGTTGCAGTCATCGATTACGGCATGGGCAACCTGCACTCGGTTGCCAAGGCCCTTGAACACGTTGGCGCCGGCCGCGTCCTGGTCAGCAGTGACGCCAATGTGATCCGCGAAGCCGACCGGGTGGTGTTCCCCGGCGTCGGCGCGATCCGCGATTGCATGGCCGAGATCCGCCGCCTGGGCTTCGACAGTCTGGTGCGCGAAGTCAGCCAGGACCGCCCCTTCCTCGGTATCTGCGTCGGCATGCAAGCCCTGCTGGAGCGCAGCGAGGAGAATGACGGCGTCGATTGCATCGGCCTGTTCCCCGGCCAGGTGCGCTTCTTCGGCAAGAACCTCGTGGAAGATGGCGAGCACCTGAAGGTGCCGCACATGGGCTGGAACGAGGTGGAGCAGGGCGTCGCCCATCCGCTTTGGCACAACATCCCCGACCGGGCGCGCTTCTACTTCGTGCACAGCTATTACATCGAGGCTGGCAATCCGCAGCAGGTAGTCGGTCGCGGCCATTACGGCAAGGACTTCGCCGCTGCGCTGGCCGACGGTTCGCGCTTCGCTGTGCAGTTCCACCCGGAAAAGAGCCACACCCACGGCCTGCAGCTGCTGCAGAACTTCGCCGCCTGGGACGGGCGCTGGTAAGCCCATGAGCCGCGCGAAGAAGGCTCCGAGTTTACAGCTCGACGCCGCCCAGACCCAGGACGCGGTGCTGGCGATCAAGCGTTTCATGGCTGATCGTTTCGAGCTGGAGCTGGGTTCCTTCGAGGCCGAGGAAGTGCTCGACTTCTTCGCCCGGGAATTCGCGCCGCATTTCTACAACAAGGCGATCTTCGATGTGCAGGCGCACCTGAAAGACAGGTTCGAAAGCATCGAGAGCGACTTGTGGGCGCTCGAGAAAGACTGAGCGCCGAGCCGAATCCACTGACTTCTTACAGGTTGAACCGATGCTGATTATCCCCGCTATCGATCTGAAGGACGGCGCCTGCGTGCGTCTGCGCCAGGGCCGCATGGAAGACTCCACCGTGTTCTCCGACGACCCGGTGAGCATGGCCGCCAAATGGGTGGAAGGTGGTTGCCGCCGTCTGCACCTGGTGGACCTCAACGGCGCCTTCGAAGGCAAACCGGTGAACGGCGAGGTGGTCACCGCCATCGCCAAGCGCTACCCGAACCTGCCGATCCAGATTGGTGGCGGCATCCGCTCCCTGGAAACCATCGAGCACTACGTGAAGGCCGGCGTCAGCTACGTGATCATCGGCACCAAGGCGGTGAAGGAGCCTGAATTCGTCACCGAGGCCTGCAAGGCCTTCCCGGGCAAGGTCATCGTTGGCCTGGATGCCAAGGACGGATTCGTCGCCACCGACGGCTGGGCCGAAGTGAGCAGCGTGCAGGCCGTTGACCTGGCCCGCCGCTTCGAGGCCGACGGCGTGTCCGCCATCGTCTACACCGACATCGCCAAGGACGGGATGATGCAGGGCTGCAACGTCGAAGCCACCGCCGCCCTGGCCGCCGCCAGCCGCATTCCGGTGATCGCTTCCGGCGGTATCCACAACCTGGGTGACATCGAGAAGCTGCTGGCCGCCAAGGCCCCCGGCATCATCGGCGCCATCACCGGCCGCGCCATCTACGAAGGCACCCTGGACGTCGCCGAGGCCCAGGCCTTCTGCGACAGCTACAAGGGTTAATCGACGGCAAACGGTGCGCGCGGCGCACCCTACGGGACACTGTTATGGCTCTCGCAAAACGCATCATCCCCTGCCTCGACGTGGACAACGGCCGCGTGGTCAAGGGCGTCAAGTTCGAGAACATCCGCGACGCCGGTGACCCGGTGGAAATCGCGCGTCGCTACGATGAGCAGGGCGCCGACGAGATCACCTTCCTCGACATCACTGCCAGCGTCGACGGTCGCGACACCACCCTGCACACCGTGGAACGCATGGCCAGCCAGGTGTTCATCCCGCTGACCGTGGGCGGTGGCGTGCGCACCGTGCAGGACATCCGCAACCTGCTCAATGCTGGTGCCGACAAGGTGTCGATCAACACCGCCGCAGTGTTCACGCCGGAGTTCGTCGGCGAAGCCGCGGCGCGTTTCGGCTCCCAGTGCATCGTGGTCGCCATCGACGCCAAGAAGGTGTCCGGCCCCGGGGAAACACCGCGCTGGGAAATTTTCACCCACGGTGGGCGCAAACCCACCGGCCTCGATGCCGTGGCCTGGGCGAAGAAGATGGAAGACCTGGGTGCCGGTGAGATTCTGCTCACCAGCATGGACCAGGACGGCGTGAAGAGCGGCTACGACCTCGGCGTCACTCGCGCCATCAGCGAAACCGTCGGAATTCCGGTGATCGCCTCCGGTGGCGTCGGCAATCTCGAGCACCTGGCGGCCGGCATCCTCGAAGGCAAGGCCGACGCCGTTCTCGCAGCGAGCATCTTCCACTTCGGCGAATACACCGTGCCTGAGGCCAAGGCCTATCTCGCCAGCCGCGGAATCCTCGTGCGCTGAGCACGAATCTTGCCTAGCATTCGCCCAGGCTGCACACGTGACGGACTTCGCAGCCTGGGCTGCTGATGCCCGAGCCTCGCTCCCGCGAGGTTAAGCTCAGCGCATTTCCCATCTCTCCTGGAAGGTTAATCGCCTATGTCGAAACGCCTGCTGCTGGCGTTGGCCGGTACCCTGATGGTGCTTGCCGGTGCCGCCCGCGCCGAAGTGGATGAGAACTACAGCGTCGTTCTCCTGACCGAAAACTTCCCGCCCTACAACATGTCGATCAATGGGAAGAACTTCGCCCAGGAAGACAACATCGACGGTATCGCCGTCGACATCGTGCGCGAGATGTTCAAGCGCGCCGGGGTCAAGTACAGCCTGACCCTGCGCTTCCCCTGGGACCGCATCTACAAGCTGGCGCTGGAAAAGCCGGGCTATGGCGTCTTCGTCACCGCTCGTTTGCCCGAGCGCGAACAGTCCTTCAAGTGGGTTGGCCCGATCGGTCCGGATGACTGGATCATGCTGGCCCGCGCCGACAGCCAGATCGCCCTCGGCAGCCTGGAAGACGCGCGCAAGTACAAGGTCGGTGCCTACAAGGGCGACGCGATCGCCGAGTACCTTGCCCAGCAGAAGCTCGAGCCCGTCACCGCCCTGCGCGACCAGGAGAACGCGAAGAAGCTGGAGAAGGGCCAGATCGATCTCTGGGCTACCGGCGACCCCGCCGGCCGTTACCTGGCCAAGCAGGAAGGTGTGGGCGGCCTGAAAACCGTATTGCGCTTCAACCAGGCCGAGCTGTTCCTGGCGCTGAACAAGGAGGTCCCCGACGAAGTGGTGAAGAAGCTGCAGGGCGCGCTGGACCAGATGCGCTCCGAGGGCTTCGTCGACGAGATCCTCAACAGCTACCTGTAACGGGTAGCGCATCAAAAGTAGTTAAAGACTCCAGCGACCGGCCACAAGCCGGTCGCTTGCCAAGGAAGGCAGGACGGGTCGAGTCGTACGTCCGTGGGTGGGGAGCCCACGCAAGGAAGCCGCTTAGCCACAACCACAAATCAAGCGAGCGGTATGACAATGCAGAAGTTGATCCAACGCGCCCTGACCCTGGGCCTGATGTTCCTCGCCTTCACGGCGCGTGCCGAATTGCCGGCGGACTACAAGGTGGTGTTGCTCACCGAGAACTTCCCGCCGTTCAACATGGCGGTGGACGACAAGAACTTCGCCCGTGACGACGGAATCGACGGCATCAGCACCGATATCGTCCGCGAGATGTTCAAGCGTGCCGGCATCAACTACAGCCTGACCCTGCGTTTCCCCTGGGACCGCCTCTATCGCCTCACCCTCGACAAGCCCAGCTACGGCCTGTTCTCCACCACCTTCACCGCCGAGCGCCAACCGCTGTTCAAGTGGGTCGGCCCCATCGCCAAGACCGAGTGGGTGCTGCTCGCCGCGCCGGGCAACAACCTGAGCGTCAAGGACCTCAAGAGCGCGTCCCAGTACCGCATCGGCGCCTACAAGAACGACGCCGTGAGCCAGCACCTGGAAAGCCAGGGCATGGCGCCGCAGAACGCCCTGCGTGACCAGGAAAACGTGAAGAAGCTGCTCAAGGGCCAGATCGACCTCTGGGCCACTACCGATCCGGTGGGCCGCTACCTGGCCAAGCAGGAAGGCGTGACCGGCCTGCAGACCGTGCTGCGCTTCAACAGCGCCGAGCTCTACCTGGCGTTCAACAAGGACACCCCGGACGAGGTCATCGAGCGTCTGCAGAAGGCCCTCGACCAGATGCGCAGCGATGGGTACGTCGACGAGATCACCCAGAACTACCTGTAACTGGAAGGGCGCGTAGGTTGCGGTAGAGCGAAGCGAAGCCCAACGTTTCAAGCGGCCTCATGTTGGGCTTCGCAGGCTCAGACCAGCGTGGCCCGCACCAACCTACGGCAGGACTTCGTCCTGCTTCGCGAATAAATTCGCTCCCACAGGGTAGGTGCTCATCTTGTGGGAGCGAATTCATTCGCGATGCTTTTCTGTAGGGGCGATTTCAATCGCCAAGGGCAGCGCAGCTGCCCCATGAGGGCTTGCAGGGCAGACCTGCGGCCTGCTTGGCGAATGAATTCGCCCCTACAGGCATCTTTCGCGACTCAGCGGTAAATCCCCGCCTTGCCATGGGCCGCCATGGCCCGGTTGCCGCGCAAGGCGATCAGCATTTCCACGTCGATCAGCTCGAAGCCCTGCTGCTTCAGGCGCGGGAGCTCGCGTTCGAGCAGCTCCAGGGTTGCCGGGTGCGGGTGGCCGATCATCAGTGCCGAGCCCTGCTTGCGGGCGAGCTTGAGGGCGGCGTCGAACTGGGCGGCCACGGCCGCTGGGCTCTGGTCGTCGTCAAGGAAGATGTCCCGCGAGAGGCTGGCCAGCCCGGCTTTCTGCGCTTCCGCGGCGGCGACGGTGGAAGCGCTGGTGCGGCTGTCGATGAAGAAACGGTGATCCTGCTGCAGGCGCTGCATCAGCCAGGCCATGGCTGGGCGCTGCTCGGTCATGCGGCTGCCCATGTGGTTGTTCAGACCACGCGCGTAGGGCACCTGGTGCAGGGCGGCGTCGAGGCGCCTTTCAAGTTCGGCGGTGGCTAGCCCGGGGTGCCAGGCGTAGGGGCCGTTGGCCGGGTCCATGGGCAGATGCAGCATCACCGTCTTGCCGGCGGCGTGGGCGGCTTCGGCCAGTTCGCGGGAGTGCGGGGTATCCGGAAGGATGGACAGCGCCACCGGGCCGGGGAGGGCGAGGACACGGCGATCGCGGGCGGGATTCTGGCCCAGGTCGTCGATCACCAGGGCCAGGCGGGCCGGTGGCGCGGCCCAGGCGCTGGCTGCCGTCGCGCTCAGGCAGAGCGCCAGCAGCCAGGCCTTCCAACTCATCCTCAGTTCTCGCGGGTGACGTTCAGGCCTTTCAGCAGGTTGAGGGCCTGGCTCAGCTGGAAGTCGTCATCCTGCGGGCGCGGTTCTGCGGACTTCTTGCTCGCGCTCGGACGGTCGGCGCCGCCGTTACCGTTGCCGAGGTGACCGGCGAGGTCGGCTTCCTTGAAGGTTTCGCCGTCCTGCTCACGAGTGACCTTGGCGCGCGCCACCTCGATGTCCGGAACGATGCCCTGGGCCTGGATCGAACGGCCATTGGGGGTGTAGTAGAGCGCGGTGGTCAGCTTCAGGGCGCGGTCGTTGTTCAGCGGCAGCACGGTCTGCACGGAACCCTTGCCGAAGCTGTCGGTGCCCATCAGCACGCCGCGCTTGTGATCCTGCAGGGCGCCAGCGACGATCTCGGCCGCCGAAGCGCTGCCGCCGTTGATCAGCACCACCAGCGGCACGCCTTCACTGGCATCGGCCGGGTCGGCGGAGAAGCGCAGCTCGGAATTGGCGATGCGGCCCTTGGTGTAGACGATCAGACCTTTCTTCAGGAAGTGGTCGGAAACCTCCACCGCCGACTGCAGCACGCCGCCGGGGTTGTTGCGCAGGTCGAGCACCAGGCCGGAGAGGCGACCATTGTTGTCCTTGCGCAGCTTGGCCAGGGCCTTGCCGACTTCTTCGCCGGTGTTGACCTGGAACTGGGTGATGCGCACGTAGCCATAGCCCTTCTCGAGGATCTGGCTCTTCACGCTCTTGACCTTGATCGCCGCGCGAACCAGTTCGACGTCGAACGGCTGGCCGCCGTCGCGCACCAGGGTCAGGGTGATCTTGCTGCCGGCCTTGCCGCGCATCTTGTCCACCGCATCCATCAGCGAAATGCCCTTGGTGGGCTGGCCGTCGATCTTGACGATCAGGTCGCCGGGCTGGATGCCGGCCTTGGAGGCCGGAGTGTCGTCGATGGGGGAAACCACCTTGATGAAGCCGTCTTCGGCACCGACTTCGATGCCGAGGCCACCGAACTCGCCGCTGGTGCTTTCCTGCAGCTCCTGGAAGTCTTCCGGCTCCAGGTAGGCAGAGTGCGGGTCGAGGTTGCTGAGCATGCCCTTGATGGCGTTTTCCAGCAGGGTCTTGTCGTCGACCGGCTCGACGTAGGCGGATTTGATGCGATCCAGCACCTCGGCGAAGGTACGCAGCTCATCCAGCGGCAGCGGCGCCTTGCCGCTCACCGCCGTGGCGGGGAGGGTTGCCGGCTCCTCGGCGGCCAGCAGCTGCGGGGCGCCGTTGAGCAGCGCCAGTGCCATGGCCAGGGAAGTGAGGCGGGACAGATGCGGCATGCGAACTAACTCCTGCTAGATGAGGTGGCGCCTATCCTTGCGCGCGGCACCATTGTGCCGGGTCGGTGGGTCGGCCCTGCTGGCGAATGGCGAAATACAGTGCGGGCGTGTCCTGCCCGCCGCTGTTGCCGACGGTGGCGATGGATTCGCCTGCTTTCACGATATCGCCGGCATTTTTCAAAAGGCGCTGATTGTGCCCATAAAGGCTCAGAAAGCCGTTGCCATGGTCGAGAATGACCAGAAGCCCGGCGCCGCGCAACCAGTCAGCGAAAACCACGCGGCCACCATGCACGGCGCGGACGGAGCTGCCTTCGGCGGCGCCGATCAGCACGCCATCCCATTTGGCGCGGGAGTCGCCGCCACGGGCCGAGCCGAAGCGAGCCACCACGCGACCGTCCACCGGCCAGGGCAGCTGGCCACGGGCCTTGGCGAAGGGGCCGCCGAAATTACCGCCGGCGCTGGACACCATCGGGCCATTGGCGGGCCGCGCGGGGCTGCCGGCCGGGAGTTCGCGCAGCTGCCGCTGCTGCTCGGCGAGGGCGCGCTTGCGGGCTTCCTCGGCTTCCCGGGCCTCGCGCTCCTGGCGCGCCAGGGTTTCTTCGATGGTCTTCAGCACCTTGCCCAGTTCGGCCTGCTCCTGCTGGCGGGCCTTGAGCTTCTTGTCGCGGTCACTGAAGTCCTGATTGAGCTTGGCCAGGGCCTGCTGGCGCTCCTTGCGCGCAGTTGCCAACTGCTCGCGGCGGCCTTCCAGAGCAGCCTTCTGCTCGTTGAGCTGGTCCTGCTGGGCAGTGATTTCCTGCTCGACGTTGGCCAACTGGCGCAGGGTCTCGTTGAACGCCGTGAGCTGCTCCAGGCGGGCCTGGCTCAGGTAATCGTAGTAGGTGAGGGTGCGGGCGAACTTCTCGGGGTGCTGCTGGTTGAGCAGCAACTTGACGTATTCCTGCTGCCCGCTCTGATAGGCGGCGCGAGCCTGGATGCCGATCAGGCGTTGCTGTTCAGCGCGTGCGTCCTGGAGTTTTTTTTTCTCCCCATCCAGGCGCTGGATCTCGCCTTCGCTGTTCTTGAGCTCCTGCTGCAGGTCCTTGACCTGCTGCTCAAGGTTGCCCATCTCGGTTTCGGTCTTCTTCAGGTCGGCCTGAACACCGGACTTCTCTTGCTGCAGCTGCTTCAGGAGTTTCTTCAACTCGCCAACGTCCTTGGCGGCCTGGTCCAGCTGCTGCTGGGTTTCGGCGCGCTGGTCGGCCATGACCGGGGTCATCAGGCTGGCGAGGATAACGAGGGCGAGGGTGCGAAACATGGGGCGTGGGGCACCAGGGGGGAGGACCGGCCTAGTATGCCCGTGGTGCCGGGCAAAAAAAACGCCCGGAACCAGGGGTTCGGGGCGTTTCCTGATGAGGCGCGCAGATTTTCCGCGCTCGGGCCGCGCCGTGGCGGCGGCCCGGGTCGATCATTGCAGCTCGACGATGGTCTTGCCGGTCATCTCGGCCGGCACCGGCAGGCCCATCAGGGTCAGCAGGGTCGGAGCCACGTCGGCCAGCACGCCGCCTTCGCGGATCTTCGCCGGGCGCTTGCCTACATAGATGAAGGGCACCGGCTCGCAGGTGTGGGCGGTGTGCGCCTGGCCGGTCATTTCGTCTTCCATCTGCTCGACGTTGCCGTGGTCGGCGGTGATCAGCGCTTCGCCGCCCACCTTGTCCAGGGCTTCGACGATGCGGCCAACGCAGCCGTCCAGGCATTCCACGGCCTTGACCGCGGCGTCGAACACGCCGGTGTGGCCGACCATGTCGCCGTTGGCGTAGTTCACCACGATCACGTCGTAGCGCTGGTTCTCGATGGCGTCGACGATCTTGTCGGTCACCTCGGGGGCGCTCATTTCCGGCTGCAGGTCATAGGTGGCGACCTTGGGCGACGGGATCAGGATGCGTTCTTCGCCTTCGAAAGGCTCTTCGCGGCCGCCGGAGAAGAAGAAGGTCACGTGGGCGTACTTCTCGGTCTCGGCGATGCGCAGCTGGGTCTTGCCGTTCTTGGCCAGGTATTCGCCCAGCACGTTGTCCAGGGACTCGGGCTTGAACGCGCTGGGGGCGGGGATGCTTGCCGCGTACTGGGTCAGCATCACGTAGCCGGCGAGCTTCAGCTCGCGCTGGTGCGGGAATTCCTTGAAGCCCGGCTCGACGAAGGCGCGCGACAGCTCGCGGGCGCGGTCGGCGCGGAAGTTCATGAAGATCACGGCGTCGCCATCTTCCACCTTCACGGCATCGCCGATACGGGTGGCCTTGACGAACTCGTCGCTCTCGTCGCGCTCGTAGGCGGCAGCCAGACCTTCTACGGCGGTGGCGGCAGTGAATTCGGCCTTACCTTCGGTGATCAGGTTATAGGCAGCTTCCACGCGGTCCCAGCGGTTGTCGCGGTCCATGGCGAAGTAGCGGCCGATCAGGCTGGCGATGCGGCCCTTGCCGAGGCGGGCAAAAGCTTCGTCCAGCAGCTTGATGGAGGACTCGGCGCTTTTGGGCGGGGTGTCGCGGCCGTCGAGGAAGGCGTGCAGGTAGATCTTCTCGGCGCCGCGCTGGGCAGCCAGTTCAGCCATGGCGACCAGGTGGTCCTGGTGGCTGTGCACGCCGCCGTCGGAGAGCAGGCCCATGAAGTGCACGGCCTTGCCGGCGGCCACGGCCTTGTCCACGGCGGTGGTGATTTCCGGGTTGGTGAAGAAATCACCGTCGCGGATCGCCTTGGTCACGCGGGTGAAGTCCTGGTACACCACGCGACCTGCACCCAGGTTCATGTGGCCGACTTCGGAGTTGCCCATCTGGCCGTCCGGCAGGCCGACGTCCATGCCGCTGCCCGAAATCAGGCCGTGGGGCTGGGTGGCGCGCAGGCGGTCGTAGACCGGGGTGCTGGCGGCGTAGATGGCGTTGTATTCGGGGCTGTCACTGTGACCGAAACCGTCCAGGATGATCAGGACCAGGGGTTTGGGCGTGGCTGTCATAGTGTCCGACTCGTCTGCGGCAATGGGTGGAAAGTTGCGGGCAAGGCCCCGGAAAAAAGACGCGGCATTCTACGGTCTGGTTCCGTCGGCGTCACCGCTGGACGGGGTTTGGCCGACCTGTGGGGCTGTGTATACTGGCCGGCATTTTACCGTCCCGGAAGCCGACGATGCTCGCTAAGCTGATTGAATTTGCCACTAACCACTATGTACTGAGTGGATCGTTCGTGGTGCTGCTGGCCCTGCTGCTGGCCCATGAACTGCGCCGCAGTGGCCGCGCCATTTCCACCCGCGAGCTGACCACCATGGTCAACGGCGGCCAGGCCGTGATCCTGGACGTGCGCGCCACCAAGGACTTTTCCGGCGGCCATATCGTCGACGCCCTGAATATCCCCTACGAGAAGCTCGCCAGCCGCATCGCCGAGCTGGAGAAGCACAAGGACAAGGCCATCATCGTGGTCGACTCCATGGGCCAGCATGCAGGCACCGTCTGCCGTGACCTGCAGAAAGCCGGCTTCAACGCGCTCAAGCTGTCCGGTGGTATCGGCACCTGGCGTGGCGACAACCTGCCGCTGGTGAAGTGAGATGGCCGATATCGTCGTCTATTCGAGCGCCTGGTGCCCCTACTGCATCCGTGCCAAGCACCTGCTGGACAGCAAGGGTGTGCGCTACGAAGAAATCAGCGTCGATGGCAACCCCGCAATTCGCGCCGAGATGACCCGCAAGGCCGGGCGCACCTCGGTGCCGCAGATCTGGATCGGCCAGACCCACGTGGGCGGCTGTGACGACCTGTACGCTCTGGAACGCGCCGGCAAGCTCGACGCGCTGCTCCAGGCCAGCCCGCAAACGGAAACGCACTAGAACAAGGCAGAACCATGACCGAACAAGCAAGCAACGGCGAAAACCAGAATCCCCAGTTCTCCCTGCAGCGCATCTACGTGCGCGACCTGTCCTTCGAAGCGCCGAAGAGCCCGGAGATCTTCCGTCAGGAGTGGGCCCCGAGCGTTTCCCTGGACCTGAACACCCGCCAGAAGCAGCTGGACGGCGACTTCCACGAAGTGGTGCTGACCCTGTCCGTGACCGTGAAAAACGGTGAAGAGACCGCTTTCATCGCTGAAGTGCAGCAGGCCGGTATCTTCCTGATCAAGGGCCTGGATGCGGCTTCCATGAGCCACACCCTGGGTGCCTTCTGCCCGAACATCCTGTTCCCCTACGCCCGCGAAACCCTGGACAGCCTGGTTGTCCGTGGCTCCTTCCCGGCGCTGATGCTCTCCCCGGTCAACTTCGACGCCCTGTACGCCCAGGAACTGGCGCGTTTGCAGGCTGCCGGCGAAGCCCAGGCCTGAGTTATCCGGCCTCACGAAAAAAGCGCCCTGCGGGGCGCTTTTTTGTTGGTCGAAAATGCACCTTGTGGGAGCGAATTCATTCGCGAATGAATTCGCTCCCACAAAAGAGCTGCTGTGGAACGAGAGACTCAGTCCAGGCTGAAATCATGCTGCCGCCAGGCCTCGTAAACCGCCACGGCCACGGTGTTGGAGAGGTTCAGACTGCGGCAGTTGGGACGCATCGGCAGGCGCAGGCGCTGCTCGGGCGGCAGGCTCTCGCGCACTTCCTGGGGCAGGCCACGGCTTTCCGGACCGAAGAGGAAGGCATCGCCCTTCTCGAAGGCCACTTCATGGAACAGCTTGGTGCCCTTGGTGGTAAAGGCGAAGACCCGGGGATGGCCCAGGGCTTCCAGGCAGCTTTCCAGGTCGCTGTAGCGCTTGAGGGTGGCGTACTCGTGGTAGTCCAGCCCGGCCCGTCGCAAACGCTTGTCGTCCAGTTCGAATCCGAGGGGTTCGATGAGATGAAGGTGGCAGCCAGAATTGGCGCACAGCCTGATAATGTTGCCGGTATTCGGCGGAATTTCCGGTTGAAACAGGATGACGTGAAACATGGGTGGCCCCGAGCCCGAAGACGGGCGGCATTCTACTCCCGATGATGATCCGCGACCGAGCCTGTGGCCGCGCTTTTTGTTCTCCCTTGCGCTATTCGGCCTGCTGGTGGGAATGATGCTCGGCCGCCTGACGACGCCCGAGCCCGTGCATCTGGAGCAGATCGAGGTGCGCGAGGATGGCCTTGCACTCTGGTTCGACCAGGAGCCCGAGGTGCGTGCGGAAGAGCTGGAAGGTGCCTACGCGTTGATGCTCGGCGCGGAAGGTCAGTCCGCTCGGGGGCAATTGACCCTCGGCACTGCACCTGTGAGCTGGAAGGTGTTGCGCTCGACCCACGGCGTGATGGTGCGGTTCGTCGCAGCGCGGCCCCTGCACGGTGAATGGCACGGTGCCGCGGCGGATGGGCGCTGGCGGCTGAAAGTCAGCCTGCGCGCCGAATAAGAAAGGGGATTCCCCGGCCTGCCTGTACCAAGGCCCCCTGAAGGGTGGTCGTCCGCCGTGACGGATGACGCGGTTCTGCACTGGGCCCCGCGCGGAGCCCGGCGGCTGGAAGCCAGCGCGCCTGTGGATAAAAGAGGGGATTCCCCGGCCTGCCTGTACCAAGGCCCCCTGAAGGGTGGTCGCCCGCCGTGGCGGATGACGCGGTTCTGCATGGGCCCCTCGTGGAGCCCGGCGGCTGGAAGCCAGCACGCCTGTGAATAAAAGAGGGGATCCCCGGCCTGCCTGTACCAAGGCCCCCTGAAACCTGGTCGCCCGTGGGCGACGCTGTCCTGCATGCGGCTCTTCTGGAGCCGTGGCGGCTGGAGGTCAGCCTGCCTGTCATAAGAGCGGGGATTCCCTGGCCTGCCTGTACCAGGGCCCCCGAAACCACTGTTAACTGGACTATTGCAGGGGGCGTGCCAATTTTTCCCAGGACACCTGTTCAGGTTCCTTCGATCGCCTGGAGGCCGCGTGGGCTGTGGCTTTGAAGGAGAAAGCGCGTTGTTGTAGAGGGCGCCAGCGGCAGGATTTCAGCGTCGCGAGTGCCTGGGAGCGGAGCACTTTTTTGAGGCGTCAGCGTGATTCGGGCACCAGGGATGGTCCTTTTGCAGAGGGACCGAGCGCGTGACAAATGGAGGACGCCGGGATTTCGGAAGAACCAGATGATTCACACGGCAAAGGTGCAGAGGGAGTGCGAGTGCAGCGGCGATAGCCGCCGGTGTGCTGGATGAATCACGAGTCGTGGGGCTGAAACGGGGAGGGCGGGGCATTGCACCCCGCCCCCAGGCATCAGGCTTCGTCGCCGTCGTCCTCGTCGCCGCCATCCACCTTCATGCCCAGTTCCTTGATCTTCCGGGTCAGGGTGTTGCGGCCCCAGCCCAGCAGCACGGCTGCATCCCGGCGGCGGCCGGCGGTGTGCTTGAGGGCGGTTTCGATCATGATCCGCTCGAAGGCCGGCACGGCGGTGTCGAGCAGCCCCGACTGGCCGCGTGCCAGCGACTGGTCGGCCCACTGGCGCAGGGCCTGTTCCCAGTTGGTCACCGGGGCGGCGTCCTGGGGCTGGGTGAGCAGCTCCGGCGGCAGGTCGTCGACGTGCACTTCACGTCCCGAGGCCATCACCGTTATCCAGCGGCAGGTGTTTTCCAGCTGGCGCACGTTGCCCGGCCAGGGCAGGTGCTTGAGATAGTCCTCGGTCTCGCCTTTCAGCAGCTTGGGCTCCACCGCCAGTTCCTGGGCGGCGCGGGCGAGGAAGTGCCGGGCCAGTGTCGGCACGTCTTCGCGGCGGTCGGCCAGGCGCGGGATGTGGATGCGGATGACGTTGAGGCGGTGGAACAGGTCTTCGCGGAACTTGCCGGCTTGTACCAGGTTTTCCAGGTTCTGGTGGGTGGCGGCGATGATGCGTACGTCCACCTTCACCGGCGTGTGGCCGCCGACACGGTAGAACTCGCCATCGGCCAGTACCCGCAGCAGGCGGGTCTGGGTGTCCGCCGGCATGTCGCCGATCTCGTCGAGGAACAGAGTGCCGCCGTCAGCCTGCTCGAAACGGCCGCGACGCTGATTGGCCGCGCCGGTGAAGGCGCCTTTCTCATGACCGAACAGCTCGGACTCCATCAGGTCCTTCGGAATCGCCGCCATGTTCAGGGCGATGAACGGGGACGCGGCGCGTGGGCTGTGGCGGTGCAGTGCGTGGGCGACCAGTTCCTTGCCGGTACCGGATTCGCCGTTGATCAGCACGGTGATGTTGGAGTGGCTGAGACGGCCGATGGCGCGGAAGACCTCCTGCATGGCCGGCGCTTCGCCGATGATCTCGGGGGTGCGTGCCTGGCTAGCCGGGGCTTCCAGGCCTTGTTGCTCCTGGGCGTGCTGGTAGGCGCGCTTGACCAGGGAGACCGCCTCGTCGACGTCGAAGGGCTTGGGCAGGTACTCGAAGGCGCCGCCCTGGTACGAGGCGACCGCGCTGTCCAGGTCGGAGTGGGCGGTCATGATGATCACCGGCAGGCGCGGGTGCAGGTCGCGGATCTGCGCCAGCAGGTCGAGGCCACTGGCGCCCGGCATGCGGATGTCCGAGATGATCACGTCCGGCTGCTGCCGGGTCAGCCGCCCGAGCAGGCTGTCGGCACTCTCGAAGCTCTGCGTGTTCATGCCTTCCTGCTGCAGGGCCTTTTCCAGGACCCAGCGGATGGAACGGTCGTCGTCGACGATCCAGACGGTTTCACTACGGCTCATGACGAAGAGGCTCCTTGTTCCAGCGGCAGGAAGATCGAGAAGACGGTATGGCCGGGATGGCTCTCGCACTCGATCAGGCCCTGATGCTGACTGATGATGTTCTGGGCGATGGCCAGCCCCAGCCCGGTACCGTCCGGACGGCCGCTGACCATGGGATAGAAGATGGTTTCCTGGAGCTCGGCCGGGATGCCCGGGCCGTTGTCGATGATTTCCACCTTGGTCACCAGGCGATGGCGTGTATGCCCGATGGTGAATTGGCGCAGGGTGCGCGTGCGCAGGGTGATGCGACCCAGGCGCAGGTCGTTCTGCCCGGCAAGGGCCTGCATGGCGTTGCGCACGATATTGAGCACTGCCTGGATCATCTGCTCCTTATCGATGAACAGGTCAGGGATGCTCGGGTCGTAGTCGCGCACCAGATTGAGGCCGCCCTGGCTTTCCGCTTCCACCAGGCTGCAGACCCGCTCCAGCACTTCGTGGACGTTGGTCATGGCCAGCGACGGCAGCTTGTTCGAGCCGAGCATGCGGTCCACCAGGTTCCGCAGGCGGTCGGCCTCTTCGATGATGACGTTGGTGTAGTCCTTCAGGGACTCTTCCGGCAGTTCGCGGGAGAGCAGCTGGGCGGCCCCACGGATGCCGCCGAGCGGGTTCTTGATCTCGTGGGCCAGGCCGCGCACCAGCAGTTTGGTGGTTTCCTGCTTGGACAGCTGTGCCTCTTCCTTGGTGATCCGCAGCAGGCGGTCACGGGGATGGACCTCCAGCAGCAGCAGGGTTTCGCCGCGATTGAGCACGGGGGTCACCGCGTAATCCACTGTCAGGGTCTGGCCGGACAGCGAGGTGACCATGGCTTCGCGCTTGGTGAAGGGGTGCGCCTGCTCCACCGCCTGGCGCAGGGAGGCGAGGGCCTCGGGCGACTCGGTGAACAGCTCGCTGATGAACTGGCCATGGCTGCGCTGGCCACTGACGGCCAGGAGCATTTCTGCCGCCGGGTTCATGTACTCGAGCCGCAGGTCGGCATTGAGCAGGATCACCGCAGTGGTCAGGTTGTCGAGCAACAGTCGGTGCAGGGCGTCGTTGATGGTCATGGCTTCGGCGCTCGTGGCGATGACAAGAAAATGCAAGAAGCAAACCAAAGCCCTGAAAAGGCGCGGGAAAACAGGGTTTCCGCTGGCCGAGGGCGCTTTTCAGAGCAGATAGTTCGGCGCAGGACGAACCAAAATGGGGAGAGTATAGAAAGCGGTGCAGCGACTTGCACCGAAATGGTGCGTATTGAGCGGATGGTCGGGCCGGCGGAGCGGAATGTCATCCCGCTCTGCCGGCCGTCGGGGAGGAATCAGATGAACGGCAGGATGGCGATGTCGTCGTCATCCTCGTCCTTGGGTTTGTCCTTCAGCGGGCATTCGGGGCGCACGCCGTAGTCGTCCTTCTTGCACGGGCGGGCCAGGCGTTTCTGCGACAGCGACATGCGCACGATATGCACCGGCTGGCCGGGAGTGCGCTCTACCACGCGGCCCTGCTCGTCGACGATTTCCACTGCCAACTGATGGGTGCCGCGATCCAGGTTTTCCAGCGGGAACACCGGGCTGCGTCCCGGTACGCCTACGGGCTGGCCGTCCAGCAGCAGTCGATAGTTGTGGTTGCCGCGCAGGCCGGGCTCGCTCATGGCGCTGACGATCAGGTTGCCTTCGCCGTCGCGGATGGTGGCGTCGGGCTCGGGCACCAGAATCCGCAGCACCTGGTAGCCCTGCTCGCGGGGAATGGGCTTGGGGTAGAGCGGCGGTGGCTGGATATCCCTTGGCGCGTTCATTTCATTGGGCGCCGGGGCGATTTCCAGGCGCTTGGCGTTGCCCGGTTTGGGCTGGTCGGTGAAGACGCGGTTACCTTCTTCATCGATGTAGGTGTAGACCTCGGCCAGCACGGGCTGGCCAAGGAGCAGGAGGGCGAGGAGCAGGAAACGGATCATCGGTCAGTTGCTGGGCCGTGGCGTGGGGGGTGGTGGGCGCAGCGCCGGGCTGCTGGTGTTGACCCGCTGGATGGTAAAGGTAACGGGTGCGCTGCTCTGCACCACGGTGGTGCCGGCAAGGACATCGACCACCAGGCTGTGCTCGCCACGGTCGGCGTTCACCACCTGCAGGCGCGGCACGTTGGCCGCTTGACCATAAGGCTCGCCGTCCAGACGCAGGCGCAGGCTGTGGCCGGGCTTCAGGCGCGGCTCCAGGCGCACGCCGACACTGAAAGTGCCGTTGTTGGCGCGCATGGCTTCCTCGTCGGGGATACCGGTCAGCTCCACCACCTGGTAGGACGCCACTTGCTCGACGCTGGCCTCCGTGTCGGCCGGCTGGCTCGGCGGCTGCGCCTGGATAGCGTTGGTCGGCGGCAGCTCCACCGTCTCGCTGGCGGTGCCGTCCGGGGGTTGGTTGGTGAACACCGTGTTGCCGTTGGCGTCGGTGTACTTGTAGATCTGTGCGGCGGCCGGCAGGGCGGCGGCAAGCAGCAGGCAACTGATGATGAGGCGCATGAGGGCGGTCTCCGGAAACCCATGCCAAGCCTTGCACCCGGATGGCGGGCTGGCAAGTGAGGCATTGTGCGACAGCGTCGGTATGGCCGGTGTGCGGTGCAACACGTTGGGACATTTCGGCAGGTTTCGGCCGTTCGACTCTCGCTGCAGCGAACCCTCGGGAGCCCGCGCTGTCACTGTTGCCGCTGCTGACTGCGAAGCCGGCCGTCCCGCGTGAGTGGGTGGTAAGCCAGCTTTTGTATGATGCGATTCGCTTTCATCGTTTTTGGGTGCTCCTCCCGTGCCAATTCCATCCTTGCCCGCCATCCGCTTCCTGTTCCCGCTGCTGCTCTGCCTGCTGGTCGGCCTGGCCGTTCCCGCTCAGGGCCAGGCAGCGCTGCCCAACCCGCTGGCGACCAGCTCCTCAAGCAGTGCACAGGTCAGCGATGCCCAGCTCGAACAGTCGCTCAACCAGGTGATCCGAACCCTTGAGAACGACCAGCAGCGCGCCGACCTGCTGAAGAAGCTGAAGCAATTGCGCGATGTCACCGGCAAGGAGAAGGAAAGCGAAGGCGGCGTGATCGGCCTGATCGGCGATACCCTGGGCAGCCTGGAAAAGCAGTTCCAGGGCGATAACAGCCCCCTGGTGATCTGGAGTAACCAGTTCCGCCTGGCCCGCGCCGAAGTGGTAGAGCGCCTGCCCGGCTGGCGCGACTGGCCGGGGATCGTGTTCAACTTCGGTGTGGTCATCCTGCTCTGGGCCTGCCTGGCAAGCGCGCTGCTCTGGCTGGGCCGGCGCATGCGTGAGCGGTTCGGCCTGTCGGCGGAGTTGCCGCAGCATCCCAAGACCCGCGACCTGGTGCTGTTCGCCCTGCGCAAGCTGGGGCCCTGGCTGATCGCCTTCTTCATCACCCTCTACCTGTCGTTTGTGCTGCCCAGTTCCCTGAGCAAGACCCTGGCGATGGTCATGGCCTACGTGCTGGTCTGCGGCACCCTGTTCTCCGCCCTCTGCGTGATCTGCCTGTCGATGCTCAGCGGCCCGCACCGAATCCGTGCACTGGATATCCTGCGACGCCAGGCGTTCCGTCCGTTGTGGCTGATCGGCAGCTTGGCGGCCCTGGGCGAGGCGGCCCACGACCCGCGTCTGGTGGAGGGGTTGGGCGAGCACACGGCGCTTTGCCTGAGCACCCTGGCCAATGCCATCGCGGCGGTGTTCACCGCGCTGTTCGTCCTGCGTTTCCGCCGTCCCATTGCCCACCTGATCCGCAACCAGCCGCTGGAGCGCCGCCTGAAGCGCCGTGGGTTGCACGAACTGGTGGAACTGGTCGGCTCCCTGTGGTTCGTGCCGGTGCTGCTATTGGTGGGAACCTCGCTCTTCGCCACCTTCGTTTCCGCCGCCGACAGCAGCGTCGCCCTGCGTCGCGCCCTGGTTTGCGCGATGCTGGCAGTGGTGGCGATGACGGTGATCGGCCTGCTCAGCCGGCGTTCCGGTCGTGGTGAAGGGCATCGGCGCAGTGCCCCCTACGTCGAGCAGTTGCAGAGCTTCGGCCTCACCCTGGTGCACCTGTTCGTGGTGCTGTTCTTCGTCGAGGTGGGGCTGCGGGTCTGGGGTATGTCGCTGATCCGCTACGCCGAAGGCGAGGGCTCGGAAATCAGCATGAAGATGGTCAGCTTCGGCACCACCCTGCTGGTCGCCTGGCTGGTCTGGATCCTTTCCGACACCGCCGTTCAGCACAGCCTCGGCGTCAACGGCAAGAGCCGGGCGAACACCCGGGCGCTGACCATGCTGCCACTGATCCGCAACGTGCTGTTCGTGACCATCGCGGTGATCGCGCTGATCGTCGCCCTGGCCAACATGGGCATGAACGTCACGCCGCTGCTGGCCGGCGCGGGGGTCATCGGCCTGGCGATCGGTTTTGGTGCGCAGTCCCTGGTGGCGGACCTGATCACCGGCCTGTTCATCATCATTGAGGACTCGCTGTCCATCGACGACTACGTGGACGTCGGCGGCCACCTGGGCACGGTGGAGGGGCTGACTATCCGTACCGTGCGCCTGCGCGACCTGGACGGCGTGGTGCACACCATCCCCTTCAGCGAGATCAAGAGCATCAAGAACTACTCGCGGCAGTTCGGCTACGCCATGTTCCGCTGGCCGGTGCCGGCGAGCATGCCGATCGACGACGCGGTGGCGCTGGTGCACGAAGTGGCCAAGGAACTGCGCAGCGACCCGGAAGTGCGCCGCAGCCTGTGGTCGCCCCTGGAGCTGCAGGGGGTGGAAAGCTTCGATAACGGCCAGGCGATCCTGCGTTTCCGCTTCAAGACCGCGCCGATCAAGCAGTGGGAAGTGCAGCGGGCGTTCAACCTGCGCCTGCGCAGGCGCCTCGACCAGACCGGCCTGGAACTGGCGATGCCGCGCCTGAACGTCCAGCTCAGCCGGATGCGCCAGCCAAGGGCCGAACCGCCGGAAGGGCAGGGTGTGCCGGTGGATGAGGGGATATGAGTGAATCACTCCCTTGTAGGGGCGAATTCATTCGCCAGGCAGGCCGAAGGGCTGCCCAGCGATCCTGATTTGGGCAACTGCGCTGCCCTTGGCGAATGAATTCGCCCCCACAGGAAGAGCAGCCTCTACTACCGGCCCAGCAATAAAAAAGGCCTCCCGAGGGAGGCCTTAATGTTGAAGCTATTTATAGGTATTCGTGGATCAGACGCTGTAGTACAGGTCGTATTCCAGCGGGTGCACGAAGGTGCGCACCTTGATTTCTTCTTCGCTCTTCAGCTCGATGTAGGCATCGATGAAGTCGTCGGAGAACACGCCGCCCTTGGTCAGGAACGCACGGCCCTTGTCCAGCTCTTCCAGGGCTTCTTTCAGGCTGCCGCAAACCTGCGGGATTTCCTTGGCCTCTTCCGGCGGCAGGTCATACAGGTTCTTGTCAGCGGCATCGCCGGGGTGAATCTTGTTCTGGATACCGTCCAGACCGGCCATCAGCAGAGCTGCGAAGCACAGGTAGGGGTTGGCAGCCGGGTCCGGGAAGCGCGCTTCGATGCGGCGGGCTTTCGGGCTGTTCACGTACGGGATACGGATGGAGGCGGAACGGTTGCGGGCGGAGTAGGCCAGCATTACCGGAGCTTCGAAGCCGGGAACCAGACGCTTGTAGGAGTTGGTAGCCGGGTTGGTGAAGCCGTTCAGGGCCTTACCGTGCTTGATGATGCCGCCGATGAAGTACAGGGCGGTGTCGGACAGGCCGGCATAGCCTTCGCCAGCGAAGGTGTTCTTGCCATCTTTGGAGATGGACATGTGAACGTGCATGCCCGAGCCGTTGTCGCCGTACAGCGGCTTCGGCATGAAGGTCACGGTCTTGCCGTAAGCGTCGGCAACGTTGTGCACGCAGTACTTCAGGGTCTGAACTTCGTCAGCCTTGGCAACGAGGGTGTTGAACTTCACACCGATCTCGTTCTGGCCAGCGGTGGCCACTTCGTGGTGGTGAACTTCTACCACCAGGCCCATTTCTTCCAGGGCGTTGCACATGGCGGTACGGATTTCGTGGTCGTGGTCGACCGGCGGTACCGGGAAGTAGCCGCCCTTCACGCCCGGACGGTGGCCCTTGTTGCCGCCTTCGATGTCGGCGTCGGTGTTCCAGGAAGCCTGCTCGGAGAAGATCTTGAACATGGAACCGGAGATGTCGGACTTGAACTTCACTTCGTCGAAGATGAAGAACTCCGGCTCCGGACCAACGAATACGGTGTCACCGATACCGGTGGTCTTCAGGTATTCCTCGGCGCGGCGGGCGATGGCGCGCGGGTCGCGATCGTAGCCTTGCATGGTGCTCGGCTCGATGATGTCGCAGACCAGGATGATGGTCGGCTCTTCGGTGAACGGGTCCAGAACGGCAGTGCTGTCGTCCGGCAGCAGGATCATGTCGGAAGCTTCGATGCCTTTCCAACCTTCGATGGAGGAGCCGTCGAACATCTTGCCGTGTTCGAAGAAATCGTCATCGGCGTCACGGGCCGGCATGGTCACGTGCTGCTGCTTGCCTTTGGTATCGGTGAAGCGCAGATCAATCCACTTCACGTCGTGTTCTTTAATCAGTTGAAGCGACTTCGACATGTTGTCCTCCGGATGGAAAGGGGGGCGGGGAACCGTTAACCCCTCAAAGAATTCGTAGTGAAGCCGGGGCGGGATAGTCCGCCAGGGCGACCTGCCTCACAAGGGAGCAATTAGCGTGCCAGTGCCCCGTTATGGGCAGAAGCCCTAAAACTCGCGCCTGGCGGGGGCTTGGCCCTGAATGCGAGCGTTTTTGCGCACCTTTTTTGTGCTCATCGTGGTGCGTGTGATCCATTTTGGTGCGCTGCAGGCTTTGCTGAAGGAAATTGGTCAAAGCTTGAACAATTTCCGCTATAATCCGCGCCCCTCTTTTTCGGCCGCCGTTGCAGGCGCTGTTTTCATGAAACTCATCGTCAAAGTCTTCCCGGAAATCACCATCAAGAGCCGGCCGGTGCGCAAGCATTTCATCCGCCAGCTCTCGAAGAACATCCGCGCGGTCCTGAAAGACCTGGACCCGGAGCTCGAGGTGACCGGTGTCTGGGACAACCTTGAAGTCCAGACTCGACAGACCGAGCCGAAGCTCCTGCGCGAAATGATTGAGCGGCTGACCTGCGTCCCCGGTATCACCCACTTCCTCGAAGTGCACGAGTACCCGCTGGGCGACTTCGACGACGTGCTGGAAAAGTGCAAGCTGCACTACGCCGACCAGATCCCCGGCAAGATCTTCGCCGTGCGCTGCAAGCGCGCCGGCAAGCATGAATTCACCTCCATGGAGCTGGAGCGCCACGTCGGCAGCCGCCTGCGCCAGGAGTGCAACGCCGCCGGCATTTCCCTGAAGAACCCGGAAGTGGAAGTACGGATGGAAGTGCGCGACCAGCGCCTGTTCGTCATCCACCACCAGCACGACGGCATCGGCGGTTACCCGCTGGGCTCCCTGGAGCAGACCCTGGTGCTGATGTCCGGTGGCTTCGACTCCACCGTCGCCGCCTACCAGATGATGCGCCGCGGCCTGATGACCCACTTCTGCTTCTTCAATCTCGGCGGCCGCGCCCACGAACTGGGCGTGATGGAAGTGGCCCACTACCTGTGGGAGAAGTTCGGCCGTTCCCAGCGCGTGCTGTTCATCAGCGTGCCCTTCGAGGAAGTGGTCGGTGAAATCCTCAGCAAGGTCGACAACAGCCAGATGGGCGTGGTGCTCAAGCGCATGATGCTGCGCGCCTCCACCCACATGGCGCGCAAGTTGACCCTGGATGCGCTGGTGACCGGCGAAGCCATTTCCCAGGTGTCCAGCCAGACCCTGCCCAACCTCTCGGTGATCGATTCGGCCACCGACATGCTGGTGCTGCGTCCGCTGATCGCCAGCCACAAGCAGGACATCATCGACACCGCCACCCGCATCGGCACCGCCGAGTTCGCCAAGCACATGCCCGAGTACTGCGGCGTGATCTCGGTGAACCCGACCACCAAGGCCAAGATTGGTCGCATCGAACATGAAGAAGAGCAGTTCGATATGGCCATCCTCGAGCGTGCCCTGGAGCGCGCGCGCCTGGTGCCCATCGACCGGGTGATCGACGAGCTGGGCCAGGACGTGGCCGTGGAAGAAGTGCGTGAAGCCCTGCCGGGCCAGATCGTCATCGACATCCGCCATCCCGATGCCCAGGAAGACGACCCGCTGGAGCTGCCGGGCATCGAAGTGCAGGCGCTGCCGTTCTATGCGGTCAACAGCCGTTTCAAGGAACTGGACGCCAACCGCCAGTACCTCCTGTATTGCGACAAGGGCGTGATGAGCCGCTTGCACGCTCACCACCTGCTCAGCGAGGGACACGCCAATGTGCGCGTTTATCGCCCGGCCTAAACAGCCCGGGCTGTTCGGCGGCAGCATCCGCCACCGCCCTCCCGATTGCCGGCCCTGAGTCGCAGTTCATTCATATGCGCCGCCTAGACTTCGCGGCAAACCGAATCCTCTGATCGAGATACAAACGTGATCGAAAAACTCCGCAATATCGCCATCATCGCCCACGTCGACCATGGCAAGACCACCCTGGTAGACAAGCTCCTGAAGCTGTCCGGCACCCTCGACCGCAAAGAAGCGGAAAGCGAGCGCGTGATGGACTCCAACGACCAGGAAAAAGAGCGCGGCATTACCATTCTGGCGAAGAACACCGCCATCAAGTGGAACGGCTTCAACATCAACATCGTGGACACCCCCGGCCACGCCGACTTCGGCGGTGAGGTTGAGCGCGTGATGTCCATGGTGGACTCCGTACTGCTGGTGGTGGACGCCCAGGACGGCCCCATGCCGCAGACCCGCTTCGTGACCCAGAAGGCGTTCAAGGCCGGCCTGCGTCCGATCGTGGTGGTGAACAAGATCGACCGTCCGGGCGCGCGCCCTGACTGGGTCATCGACCAGATCTTCGACCTGTTCGACAACCTCGGCGCCACCGACGAGCAGCTGGACTTCCCGATCGTCTACGCCAGCGCCCTGAACGGCATCGCTGGTCTCGACCACGAGAACATGGACGACAACATGGACGCCCTGTTCCAGGCCATCATCGACCACGTGCCGGTACCGGACGTAGACGTCGACGGTCCGTTCCAGATGCAGATCTCCCAGCTGGACTACAACAGCTTCCTCGGCGTAATCGGCATCGGCCGTATCGCCCGTGGCCGCGTCAAGGCCAACACCCAGGTAGTCGCCATCAGCGACGACGGCACCCGCCGCAACGGCCGTATCCTGAAGATCATGGGCCACTCCGGCCTGCAGCGCGTCGAAGTTGCCGATGCTGAAGCCGGTGACATCGTCTGCGTGAGCGGCATGGAAGAGCTGTTCATCTCCGACACCCTGTGCGACCCGCAGAACGTCGAAGCCCGTCCGCCGCTGACCGTTGACCAGCCGACCGTGAGCATGACCTTCCAGGTCAACGACTCGCCGTTCGCCGGCAAGGAAGGCAAGTTCGTCACCAGCCGCAACATCAAGGACCGTCTGGAGAAGGAACTGCTGCACAACGTGGCCCTGCGCGTTGAAGCGGGCGAATCTGCCGAGAAGTTCAAGGTCTCCGGCCGTGGTGAGCTGCACCTGTCCGTACTGATCGAAACCATGCGCCGCGAAGGCTTCGAGATGGCCGTTGGCCGTCCGGAAGTGGTGATCATCGAGAAGGACGGCGAGAAGCAAGAGCCGTACGAGAACGTCACCATCGACATCGAAGAGCAGCACCAGGGCTCCGTGATGGAGCAGATGGGTCTGCGTAAGGGCGATCTGACCAACATGATCCCCGACGGCAAGGGGCGCGTGCGCCTGGAATACACCATCCCGGCACGTGGTCTGATCGGCTTCCGTAACAACTTCCTGACCCTGACCTCGGGTACCGGCATCCTGACTTCGACCTTCAGCCACTACGGCGCGATCAAGGCCGGCGAAGTCAGCAACCGTCAGAACGGCGTACTGGTCTCCATGGCCACCGGCACCGCCCTGACCTACTCGCTGGAAACCCTGCAAAGCCGCGGCAAGCTGTTCCTCGGCCCAGGCGACGAAATCTACGAAGGCCAGCTGGCCGGCATCAACAGCCGTGACAACGACCTGGTGATCAACCCCACCAAGGGCAAGAAGCTCGACAACATGCGCGCTTCCGGCAAGGACGAAGTCATCGCCCTGGTTCCGCCGATCCGCTTCACCCTGGAGCAGGCTCTGGAATTCATCGCTGATGACGAACTGGTGGAAGTGACTCCGAAGTCCATCCGCCTGCGCAAGAAAATGCTGAACGAGAACGACCGCAAGCGCTACGAGCGCACCAAGGTCTGATCTCCGATCAGTGAATGAAAAAGCCCCCGCCGGAGTGATTCGGCGGGGGTTTTCTTTTGGGGCACTATCTCCCCGGTCCGCGTGACTATAGGGCCGCTCCTCGCTTCGTCTTCCGCTCGGGACCTTTCCCCTGGCCCTATCAGACTGGACCCTCTAGGCCAGCCTCCGTCGAGTTGCTCTCATGGACGCCCGTTCCGCAGGGGTGATGAAAGGAGAGTGGCGATGGCGTTGCAGACCGGACAGCATTTGGACGAGTGGCTGGAATTCGCACAGGGCCTGGTAGCGGAGAGCAGGAAGCTACTGGCGTCCCGCAGCGACTGGCGCTCGCGGTTCAAGCTGGACCGTACCTTGGTCACGCAGTTGGACCTTGATATCGAGCGACGGCTCGTCGAGCGCATCCTGCAGCGCTACCCGGACCATGGCGTTCTGGGCGAGGAGTTCGGCGCCCGAGCCCGGGACGCGGAGTGGCTGTGGGTGCTGGACCCCATTGATGGCACCGCCTCCTTCATGGCCGGCATGCCGGTCTACGGCACGCTGATCGCGCTCCTGCACCAGGGCGTACCGGTGCTGGGCGTGATCGACCAGCCGGCCACCGACGAGTGTTGGATCGGCTGCCAGGGGCGGCCCACGCAATTGTTCAACCGCGACGGTCGGCACCAGTGCCGCACCCGCGCCTGCGCCGACCTGGCCCAGGCATTCGTCTCGGTCAGCAGCCCCGACTTCTTCCAGCCGGACGAGCAGCCGGTATTGCAGGGCTTCCGTCAGCGCAGCGGCTGGCGTGTCTACGGCGGCGCCTGCCGCAGCTATGGCCTGCTGGCCTCCGGGCGCACGGACCTGGCTCTGGATGCCGGCCTCAAGCTCTACGACTACGCCGCTATGTGCCCCATCGTCGAGGGTGCCGGCGGCATGATCAGCGATTGGGAGGGGCGGCCGATCACGCTGGACAGCGGCAGTCGGGTGCTGGCGGCGGGTGACCCGGCCCGTCATCGCGAGGCGCTGGAGCTGATTCAGCAACTGGCCTGAAGCGGGGTACGCGCAGCGCGGCTAGAGCTGGTCGCTGCCAATAAAAAGAGGGCCGCAACGGCGCCGACATGGGAGAGCACACATGTCCTTGAACAGATGGTTGGGCTGGCTCCGCGCCATGCCGGAAGCCCCGGTGGAGAAGAGTCGGGAGGAGATCGACGCCGCCTATCGCCATTGGCGTATCCACATCATGCTGGGCCTTTATGCCGGTTACGCCGTGTTCTACTTCACCCGCCGCAGCTTCAACTCCATCATGCCCGCGATGCTGGACGACCTCGGCTGGGAGCGGGCCGCCGGAGGGGCCATCCTGTCGATGTTCTACATCGTCTACGGCGCGTCGCGCTTCATCTCCGGGATGCTGAGCGACCTCGCCAACCCGCGTTACTTCATGGGCCTGGGCCTGATCATCACCGGCGTCATCAATATCCTCTTCGGCTTCAGCAGCAGCTTGCTGGCCTTCACCGCGCTGTGGACGCTGAACGCCTTCTTCCAGGGCTGGGGCTGGCCGCCGTGCGCCAAGCTGATGACCGTTTGGTATTCACGCAACGAGCGTGGCTTCTGGTGGGCGGTCTGCAACACCTCGCACAACGTTGGCGGCGCACTGATACCGCTTCTGGCCGCGACATTGGCGATGAGCGTCGGTTGGCGCTACGGGATGATCGTGCCGGGCATGATCGGCATCGCCGTCGGCCTCTTCCTGTGCTGCCGCCTGCGCGACCGACCAGCCTCGATGGGGCTGCCGACGGTCGGTACCTGGCGGCGAGATGAACTGGAACTGGAGCAGGAACAGAGCAGCGCCAGGCTTCCGATGTGGCCGATCCTGCAGCGCTATGTGTTTGGCAACCGTTTCATCTGGCTGCTGGCGGCGTCCTACCTGTTCGTCTATGTGGTCCGCATCGGCATCAACGACTGGGGCAACAAGTACCTGCAGGAGCAGCACGGGTACGACCTGCTCACCGCGAACTCTGCGATCTTCTGTCTGGAGGTGGGCGGCTTCCTCGGCACCCTCGTCGCCGGCTGGGGCTCGGACCGCTTCTTCAGGGGCGACCGGGTGCCGATGAACATCCTTTTCACCCTGGGCATCCTGCTTTCGGTGGCGCTGCTCTGGGCGATACGCATTGATCACTATCTGCTGATCGCCGGCAGCTTCTTCCTTCTCGGCTTCTTTATCTTCGGGCCGCAGATGCTGATCGGCATGGCGGCGGCGGAAGCTGCGCACAAGGAATCCGCCGGCGCCGCCACCGGTTTCGTCGGCGTGTTCGGCTATCTGGGCGCAGCGCTGTCCGGCTACCCGCTGGCCAAGGTGACCGATACCTGGGGCTGGGACGGCTTCTTCCTGGCGCTGTCCGTCACCACCTTGCTTTCCGCCATGCTGCTGCTGCCACTGCTGGGGCCGCGCAAGCGGTCGGGCTTGGTGAGCAGGAGGGCCTGAGCAGGTGCTGGTCGGTGTGTATCCGCAACTATCATCGTAGGCAAAGAGCAGTCTTTGTTTTTCTAATCAATCAGTTAGAGCTAAGTAGGTGCCTCCTTTTCCCAGCCGCACAAGAAAGTTCTGAACGAAACGACCGCAAGCACTACGAGCGCACCAAGGTCTGATCTCCGATCAGTGAATGAAAAGCCCCCGCCGGAGCGATCCGGCGGGGGCTTTTTCTTGGCTACTCAGGCAACCATTCGGCACATCAGTCCTGGACAAATATTCCTTCACACAGGCAATAGCGAAATTTCCACTGCACGCTAAGTTGCCATCCTGCATACCCTCATACGGATGACTGTTTCCATTCGCATCGGTTTGAACCCAATCGATTGCGAAGGACTGCCCGTTGCTCTTTTCTCGATTCATCGCCCCCGTTTTGCTGCTGGTGATTTGCACGCCGTTAGCTGTACTGGCGGAAGTCTCGCCCGGTGACCGCGACCTGATTCGCGAGCGACAGGAGCGTCTGCTGCAGGAACAGCAGATGCGCCTGGAAGAACTCCAGCAACTACCCGGTAGGCCCTTCGAAAGCGCTCCGGAGCAGGTAGTGGAGAAGGGGCACTGCTTCGAGATCCGCCAGATCGATATCCAGGGCGCAACGCTCCTGGCGCAAGACAAGCGAGATGAACTGCTGGCCCCCTTCATCGGCCACTGCCTCGGTGTCCCCCAGCTCAACGAACTGCTCAAGCTCATCACCGGCCACTACCTGGATCGGGGCTACGTCACCACCCGCGCCTATCTGCCGCAGCAGGACCTCTCCACTGGCAGGCTCACGATCATCGTCATCGAGGGCAAGCTGGAAGGCCTCGACAGCTCCGAACTCGCCAGCGACCGCGAGCTGGCCATGGCTTTCCCCGGCCGCACCAGTGAGGTGCTCAATCTTCGTGAACTGGAGCAACTGGTCGACCATCTGAACCGCCTGCCATCCCGTCAGGCGCAGCTGGAACTGGTACCCGGCGAACAGGTCGGTGGCAGCCGTGTGCACCTCAAGGGCACTCGCAGCAAGGCCTGGCGAGCCTCGGCCGCGCGCAACAATGATGGCGACATCAGCACTGGCGAGCAGCAGATGGGGCTCGGGCTGGACTGGGATAGCCCGCTGGGCCTGGCCGACCAGCTCAGCCTGCGTGCCAACAGCGATGCGGTCAGCGACCAGTGGCGGCACTCCGACAACCAGAGCCTCTACTACAGCCTGCCCTGGGGCTGGTGGACCTTCAGCTACAACTACAGCCAGAGCTACTACCGCACCCGCAACGACAGCTCCGGATTCGCCTTTGCCCTGGATGGCGACAGCAAGACCCATCAGTTGCGCGCCGAGCGCGTCCTGCACCGCGACAACGTGAGCAAGACGGCCTTCAACTTTGGCCTCAGCCATCTGCGCACCCGCAACTACATCGACAACGCCCTGGTGGACGTTTCCAGCACTCGCCTCACCGAAGGTCAGCTGGGCTTCAACCATGGCCGCCGCGTAGGTACCGCCTTCGTCAACCTGGATGCCGGCCTGCAGCGCGGCAACGGCGCGCTGGACGCTCAGGGATCGGGCGATCCCCATGGCAGCGAACCGGTGGCTCGCTACACCAAGTACAGCCTCACCCTCAGCTACTTGCAGCCCTTTCAGCTCTGGGGCGAGAACTTCAGCTTCGACAGCCTCGCTTACGGGCAGCGCAGCGAAGACGTGTTGTTCGGCCCCCAGCGCATCAGCCTCGGCGGCCTCAGCTCGATACGCGGGTTCAAGGACCAGTCCCTGTCCGGGGACAGCGGCGGCTATTGGCGTAATCAGTTGCGCTGGCGTCGAGCGATCACCTGGGAGCCGCTGCAGCCGTGGTTTCAGGAGTACGGCGCGGCACTGGCTTATGACCTGGGCGTGATCCATGGCAACCGGCACAACCCGCAGGCGCATGGGCGCATGAGTGGCGACGCCATCGAGCTGAACTTGCGTGGGCAGTACCTCGCCGCTTCGGTGACGTTCGCCCGTTCGTTGGAGCGCCCCGACCTGATCGAACACCGCGAGAGCCCGATCTACTTCCGCGTCGACGCCTTCTTTTAGCAGGTCGGCTTACCAGCACTTCGCGCCCGTTCCGGAGCTTTCCGAGCGGACGAATTTAGCGTTTCGCGGTCACCTACAGGCCGCTGGAGAGGAAACACATGGACGTTCGCAGCCCCCTCAACCAATGCATCGCCCTGGCCCTGGCCGGCATCCTCTTTCTCAACCCGATCGTCGTCGCCGCTGCCGAACTGGCGGTGGACGCCTCCGCCGGGGGCAACACGCAACTGGGCCAGGCCGGCAATGGCGTGCCGGTGATCAACATTGCTACCCCCAACGGCAGCGGGCTGTCCCACAACAAATTCCGCGAGTACAACGTCGGCCAGCAGGGTCTGATTCTCAACAATGCCACCAACAAGACCCAGGCGACCCAACTGGGCGGCCTGATCATCGGCAACCCCAATCTCCAAGGCCGCGCCGCCAGCACCATCCTCAACGAAGTCACCGGTGGCAACCGGAGCCGCCTAGCCGGCTATACCGAAATCGCTGGCCAGTCGGCACGGGTCATAGTCGCTAACCCCCACGGCATCACCTGTAACGGCTGCGGTTTCATTAACACCCCGCGCGCCACTCTGAGCACCGGTAATCCCGTGATCGAATCAGGACGGCTCGATCGCTTCGAGGTGGACGGTGGTGACATTGCCATCGAAGGCGCTGGCCTCAACGCCAGCAATATCGGCGAGTTCGAACTCATCACCCGCAGCGCCAAACTCAACGCCGAACTCCACGCGCAAAAACTGAGCATCGTGGCCGGCCGTAACGACGTGCAGGCCGACAGTCTGGCCGCCACCGCGCGTGCCGACGACGGCAGCGCCAAGCCGGAACTGGCCATCGACAGCTCCGCCCTGGGCGGGATGTACGCCGGCGCTATTCGTCTGGTGGGTACCGAGGCGGGCGTTGGCGTAAGGCTGGCGGGCGACATGGCCGCCAGTGGCGGAGATATCCAGATCGATGCCAACGGCAGGCTGACCCTCGCGCAGACGGCGGCCGCCGGCAACCTGGAGGTCACCGCACAGAGCGCCGAACTGGCCGGCAAGACCTACGCCGGCGGCAGCGCCAAAGTCATCACTCGCGCAGATCTGGACAATCGCCAGAGCCTGGCTGCTCGTGATGCGGTGCACCTTTCCAGTGGTGGTCAACTGCACAACAGCGGCATCGTCGAAGCTGGCGTCAATCCGGACAACAGTCGTAATGCCACCGGCGACCTGTATGCCTCGGCAAATGACTTGCGCAACAGCGGCAGCCTGGTGGCCAGTCGCAACCTCGAAGCCAATGCCAGCCAGACGCTAAGCAACCAAGGTGGCACCCTCAGCGCCCAGGGCAACGCCCGCGTCTCCGCCGGCAAACTGGACAACCGCCAGGGCAGGGTGCTGACCAAAGGCGACCTGGCGCTTAGCGCCGTCGAACTGGACAACCAGGCCGGGCTGGTGAATGGCGCCGGCCAGGTACAGGTTCAGGTGGGCCACCTGGACAACCGGGGTGGTGAGCTGTCCAGCCAAACCAGCGTCAAGCTGCAGGCCGGCAGCATCGACAACCGCAGCGGCAAAGTCATCGGCGAACAGACGCTGCAATTGGAAGTCAGTGGAGCGGTGAACAACCAGGGCGGCAGCCTTGGCGCCAACCAGCAATTGCAGGTCAAGGCCACCAGCCTCGATAACAGCCAGCAAGGCGATGTCAGCAGCCAGGGCGGCCTCGATGTGCAGGTGGCGGGCAAACTCGACAACCATGGCCAGGGCCGGATTGGCGCCAATGGCGCGGCCAGGGTTCAGGCGGGCTCCCTGGATAACCGCGCCGGTCAACTCATCAGTGGTTCGACCCTGGATTTGCAAACCGGTCTTGTGGATAACCGCAATTCAGGCCGGATTGCCAGCAACGGCAAGCTTACGGCCAGCATCGCCGGGCTGGACCAGCAGGGTGGCGGAAAGCTGTACAGCAACTCCGAACTCGACTTGGACCTCCATGGCGGCACCTTGAATAACAGCGGCGGCCTGCTCAATGCGCCGGGCCAGTTGCTGCTGAAGAACCTGGGTGATGTCAGCAACCAGGGCGGCGAAATCTCCAGCCAGCAGGCCTTCACGCTGGCTGCGCGCAGCCTCGACAACAGCAGCGGCAAGCTGCTCAGCGCCCAGTCCCTGACTTTGCGCATCGACCAGGCACTCAAGAATCTCAGTGGTCTGATTTCCGCCGCTGCGCTCGATGTTCGAAGCGCCTCCCTGGACAACGGCGGTGGTCTGCTGACCGGCACCGGAGACCTGCTGGTGAGGGTCGGCAGCCAAGTCGGCAACCGCAGCGGTGAGATCTCCAGCGGTGGTACAACCCGGCTGGAAGCCGCCAGCCTGGATAATCAGGGCGGCGACCTATTGGGCGACAACGACCTGGCAGTGTCCTTGAGCGGTGCGCTGGATAACCGGGGAGGTACCCTCGGCACCGGAGGTGACCTCAAATTACAGGCTGCCAGCGTCGACAACCGCCGGGGCACCCTCGTGGCGGATGGAGCACTGAACGCTCGTGTCAGTGGCCAGCTCGACAACCAGGCGCAAGGCAATCTGCTCGCCAAGGGCCCCTTGGCGATCCAGGCCGATCGTCTGGATAACCGAGCTGGTCAGGTCAGTGGCCAGGGCCCGGTCGCGATTGATGCGAACCAACTGGACAATGTTAGTGGCAGGCTCGCGGCCAATGGTTCGCTGGTACTCCGGGCGAACCAGCTGGACAACCGCCAGCAAGGAACGATCAGCAGCAAGGCCGACCTGACCTATCAGGGCCAACGCCTGGACAATCAGAGTGGCCGCATCACTGCCGCCGGCCCTCTGTCTATTGAGGTTGAGGAGGTACAGAACGCCCAGGGCCGTATCGCCAGCCAGGGCGACCTGAGCGCGACGCTCGGGAGCTTGGAGCAGCAGGCCGGTGAACTGGTCGCCAAAGGATCACTCCAACTTCGCGCCCGTAGCCTGGACAACCGGCAGGGCGGCCTGGTGGGCAGCACAAAGGCGCTGAAACTCGAGATTGGCGATATCGACAACCGTGGCGGCGAGCTGTCCAGCCAGGTAGGCGTCAGCCTTGTCGGTCAGCGTCTCGACAACCGCGGCGGCAAGTTGTTGGCCGGCAACCAACTGGTCCTCGCCGTGGATCGATTGCTCAATCAGGCCAAGGGTCTGATCTTTGGCCGTCACGCCACCACCGTCGACGCCCACAGCCTGGACAACAGCGGCGGCACCTTGGTCAGCGCCACGTCGCTGCTCATTGCCCTGACGCCCAAGGTCGACGGGCTGGAAGGCGAACTGGTCAATCGCCAGGGCCTGATCAGCAGCGAGGGTACGCTGGCGCTCCAGGCCAGCCGGATCGACAACCAGGGAGGCGCCCTCTCAAGCGCAGCTGACCTCGGGCTGGTCAGCGCTGGCCAACTGGACAACAAACGCGGTTCCATCGTCAGCGACGGCAACCTCGCTGTGGCCAGCGCCAGCCTCGACAACAGCGAGGCGGGAGTCCTCAGCGCCAAGGGCAACGCACATATAGATACCGGGGCGCTGAACAACCGCCAGGGCGGCAAGCTCACCACCGCCGGCGCGCTGGAGTTGGACGCCGGCCAGGTTGACAACAGCGCCAATGGCCGCATTGCTGGTGGCCAGAGCCTGACCGCCAAGGTCACCGGTCTGGACCAGCATGACGGCGGCGAGCTGTTCAGCAAGGCCAACCTCAGTCTCGACCTGCAACAGGGGCTGTTGAACAACAGCGGCGGCGGCCTGATCAACAGCCCCGGCCGGCTCCTGCTGCAGAACCTGGGGCAGGTCATCAACCAAGGCGGTGAAATCTCCAGCCAGCAGGGCTTCACCCTGGCTGCAGGCCAATTGGATAACGCCGGCGGCAAGCTGCTCAGCAACCAGGCGCTGGTGCTGCGCATCGCCCAGGCTCTGGATAACGTCAAAGGAACGGTTTCTGCCAAGGGGTTGGACCTGCGCGCCGGTAGCCTGGACAACCGCGGAGGGCTGCTCAGCAGCCGTGACCTGTCCACGCTCGTGGTGACCGGCCACTTCGACAACCAGCATGGAGCCGTGTCAGCCAGCGGCCAGCTCGACCTGACTGCCAGCACACTGGACAACCGTGTTGGCGAAATCGCCGGCAAGGCGGATGTTCAGGCGAGCATCGCGACCCTCGACCAGCGCGGCGGGTTGCTGATCGCTCAGGGTGCTTTGTCCCTGAAGGGGCAGCGCCTCGACAACAGCGGAAACGGCCTGGTCGGCGCGACTCAGGGCCTGTCCCTCACCATTGATGAAATCGACAACCGCGGTGGCGAGATCTCCAGCCAGGAGGCTGTCCAGATCGTCGGTGAGCAGCTCGATAACAGCGATGAAGGCCGGCTGCTGGCTAGGACCCGCCTGGGTATTGCCGTCGAGCACGTGATCAACCGCACCAAAGGCCTGATATCCGGCAGGGCTGGAGTGAACCTGGCAGGCCGCAGTCTGGACAACAGCGGCGGCCGCCTGCTCAGCCAGCAGGCCGTGGCCATCGCCCTCGGCGAAGCGCTGACCAACCAGCAGGGCCTGATCAACAGCGAAGGTCGTCTCGACCTATCCGCCGGCAAACTCGACAACAGCGACGGCCGTATATCTAGCGCGGGCGCCATGAACATCCTCAGTAGTGGTGCGCTGAGTAACGACGGCGGCCAACTGCTGACGGACAGCACCTTGATGTTGTCCAGCGCCAGCCTGAGCAACCGTCAGGGCGTGTTGTCCACCAAGGGCAAGACCCAGCTCACCACCGGCCGTCTCGACAACAGCCAGGGGCAACTGACCAGCGCCGATGCACTGGACCTGGCCACGGGTGAACTCATCAACCACGGCGGCCGCATCGGCAGCCAGCAGGCCCTCGCCGTTAGCGCCAGCGGCCTGGCGCAACAGGGCGGCCAGCTGTTCAGTAATGCCGGCCTCAGTCTCGACCTCCAGGGCGGTGACCTGGACAACCGCCAGGGCCTGATCAACGCCCCCGGCCAGTTGCGGCTAGAGAACCTCCGCAAGGTGGACAATCAGGGCGGCGAAATTTCCAGTCAGCAGAGCTTCATGCTGGCCGCGCGCAGCCTCGACAACACCAGCGGCAAGCTGCTCGGCGCTCGGGCGCTGACCCTGCGCGTTGACCAGGCACTGGCCAACCTCAAGGGCCTGATTGCCGCCGCCCGTCTCGATGTCGCGGCCGCCAGCCTGGCCAACGCCGATGGCACCCTGACCAGCCGCAGCGATACCCGGGTAACTATCAGCGGCGTCCTGGCCAACGACCAGCAGGGACTGATCAACGCCGCCCAGCAGCTCACCCTGAAGGCCGACAACCTCAACAACCGTGGCGGCAGCCTGTTGGCCGGCAGCGCCCTCGACCTACGTGCCCAATCCATCGACAACCGCGACAACGGCCTGATCAACAGCCAAGGCGATCTCGGCCTTCAGAGCGGGACACTGGATTCCAGCCAGGGTGGCGAGGTCTCCGCCAAGGGCGCCCTGAGCCTCTTAGTCGACCGGCTGACCCAACGCCAGGGCCGCCTTATCGGCGCCTCCGGCCTGACGCTCGACCTCAACGGCGGTGACCTGGACAACCAGGGCGGTCTGATCCTCGCCCAGGGCCCGCTCAACCTCCAGCGCCTGCGCGATCTGGCCAACCAGGGCGGCGAAATCAGCAGCAGCGAGAGTTTCGTCCTTGCCCTGCGCGACCTCGACAACAGTGGTGGCAAGCTCATCAGCAGCGGTCAGCTTGGCCTTAGCGGCTCGCAGCTGCGCAATCAGGGCGGCCTGATCTCCGGTTGGCAGGGCCTCAGCGTCAGCGGCCAGAACCTCGACAACCGCAACGTCGGCACTCTCTCCAGCCGCGACGGTAATCTGTCCGTTACCCTGAGCGGTGACCTGCAGAACACGGGCGAAGGTGCATTAGTCAGCCAGGGCAGTCTGGCCCTCAAGGCCGCCAGCCTGGACAACAGCAACAAGGGCATTCTCTCCAGCGGTGGCGACCAACAGCTCGATGTCGCCACATTGCTGGACAACAGCGCGGGCGGGCAGATCGATAGCGGCGCGAAATTGACCCTGAAGGCCGCCAACCTGAACAACGCCGCCGGTACTCTGCAGGCGCAACAGGCGCTCACCCTGAACGCCGCCACTCTGAACAATAGTGCCGGCAATATCGCCGGCAACGCCGCGCTCACCCTCAACCTCCTCGGCGTCTTCGCCAACGCTAACGGCAAGCTGGCCAGCGTGGGTCCTCTGTTGCTGCAGGGCGCCACCCAGGTCGACAACCAGAACGGCCAGATCGTCAGCCAGGGCCTGCTGACTCTGCTCACCGGTGGTCTGGACAACAGCAATCGCGGCACCGTCGCGGCCAATGACGCGCTGCTGCTGACAGTGACTGGCGCAGTGCAGAACGACAACGACGGCCTCATCTATAGCCGTGATGCTGGTGTGCGCATCCAGTCCGCCAGCATCGACAACGGCCTGGGCACCGTGCAGGCCAATGGCGATCTGGAGATTATCAGCGGCGCCTTCTCCAACCTCGGCGGACGGGCCATCAGCCAGGTCGGCAACCTGGATATCAACGCCGACACCTTGGACAACCGCGGCGGCACCCTCGCTAGCTTGCAGGGCTGGGTAAAGGCCCGCCTGAGTGGCTGGCTCAACAACAGTCTTCACGCTGACAAGGGCGGTGTACTCCAGGGGCAATCCCTGGAGCTTGCAGCCGCCTCGGTGGCCAATCAGGGCGGGCACCTCTCGGCCCGCTCCGGCAACGCCCTGCTGAGCGTCGCCAGCCTGGACAACAGCCAGGGTGCGCTGTTTGCCAAGCAGCTGCTCAAGGTCGACGGCAACAACCTGACCAACGCCGGGCAGATCGCCGCCGGCACGGTGGACTTCAGCCTGGCCGGGGCGTTGAACAACCAGGCCGGCATCATCGAAAGCGACAGCATTCTGACCTTGGCCGCTGCCTCCCTGGATAACCGCAGTGGTCAGCTGCGCGCCTTAGGCACAGATGGCCGCACCCAACTGACCGTGCAAGGCCTGCTGGACAACCGCAACGGCACCCTGGAAACCGCCAACCTCGAGTTCGGCCTGGCGGCGGGCAGTCTGCAGAACGTCGGCGGTACCCTGCTGCACGTCGGCAGTGGCGCCTTCGACATCGCCTTGCCCCACGTCGCCAATGCCGGCGGCAGCATTGTCACCAACGGCGGCCTCACCCTCGCCGCCGACAGTTGGACCAACAGCTCCATCATCCAGGCCGGCCGCCTGACGGTGAACGTCGGCCAGTTCCATCAAACCGCCAGCGGCCAATTGCTGGCCAGCAACACCTTCGTCGGCAGCGGCGGAAACTGGAGCAACGATGGCCTGATCGCCAGTGACGGCGTGCTCAGCCTCGTCCTCGGCGGCAGTTATAGCGGCTACGGACGGGTCACCAGCCTAGGCGACCTGAGCATGAGTGCCACCCAGTTGATCCTGCCCACCGCCGGACGCATCACCGGGGGTGGCAGCACCAACGTTTGCGTGGGCGGCCTGTTCAGCAACCGCGGCGTGATGACCTCGGCTAGTGGCCTGATGGTCAGTGCAGGACAGCTGAACAACTACGGCACCCTGGGCAGCGCAGATCAGCTGCGCCTGACGACGCCGACCCTGCTCAACGAGAACGGCCTGATCTTCAGCGGTGGCGACATGGCGCTGCGGGTGGGCAGCTTCACCAACCGCTATGCGGATGTGTACAGCCTCGGCGCGCTGGATATCGCCGCGAACGACGAAGGCGCGCTCAGCTCGTTGTTGGAGAACATCTCCGCAACCCTGGAAAGCGTCGGTGATATGAGTCTGGCGGCGGCTAGCATCATCAACCGTAAGGACTTTTTCTCCGTATCCGAGCGACTGGTTGCCGGCTCCATTACCTTCCACTGCTACGACTGCAAGGGGAGGCACTACGACTTCGATTACTTCGTCAACGAAGAAATCGAGCGCACGGTAACGGCGGACTCGGCTGCTTCGACTATCGCGGCAGGCAACAACCTCAACGTTTCTTCCAGCACCTTCAACAACCAACACAGCCTGGTATCGGCTGCGGGCAACCTCACGATCAACACTGGGGTCTTCAAAAACGAAGGCGCTGCAACGGAGAGCATCATCCGCTCCCGCACATTCCGCAAAACCGACGATACCGAGCCTTCTTCCGTGTTCTACGGATTCATCAATGGTCAGTTGGCGGAATACAACAAGTACAACTCGAGATTCGTCCATCAGTACACGAAGAAGAAGGGAGGCCGGGAGCCAGTCGAGATCATCTTGGGTACCGGGGATCAGGTAACCAGTACACCCAATCCATACTTCAATCCCAGTTTTGAGCACGGAATACCGGACCGCTTCTATAGCTACATCCTGGCCAGTTCTTCCGAGACCACTATCAATAGTGGTGTCGCGGCGAACGCCATCGTCCAGGCTGGCGGCAACGTGTACATCAATGCGTCCAGCAGCCTGGGGAATGGCGTCAGTCGCAGCAATGTCGCTCATGCGGGCGGCAGCAACAGAGCCACCGACACCTCAGTGGCTTCCGGCACGAGCGGCACAGCGATTCGTATCAATGCCCAGTTGCCACCGGATCTGGCCCAGCAGCAGGTCAACCCCCTGACCCTCCCTGGTTTCCGCATACCCAGTGAGCCAAATGGCCTATTCCGCCTGAGCGGCATCTCCGCCAGTGATGTCGATGCGATGCAGGCCGAACACGGCCCGCAGAGCTGGGATATGACCGGTGGCAGCATCGATCTCGCCGAGCGTGAGCGTGACCTGACTGATACCCACGCGCGCCAGGCCCAAATCGATGAGCGAGGGCCGGCAAGCATTGCTATTGGCCAGTTGGGGCTGGGCGATCGTCAGCTCATCGACAGCGCCAGCATTGGGTCCATTCGCATAGAGACAGATGGTGCGTCCGCTGGCGCTGCAGCTCCCGAGCGGACCGGCGTGACCGGCAATCCTTCCCAGGGCGATGCCATCGCGGGCGTGCCGGGCGGCATCATCAATCCACCCGCTCAGACGGTCGATCGCGTCGAGGGATTACCGGCTTCCAGTGACCAATCCAAGCCGCATAAATACCTGGTCGAAACCAACCCGGAACTCACCAACCTCAAGCAATTCCTCAGCTCCGACTACCTGCTCGGCAATCTCGGCTACGACCCGGACCTGGCACAGAAACGCCTGGGCGATGGCCTCTACGAACAGCGCCTGGTGCGCGAGGCCATCGCCGCCCGCACCGGCCAGCGCTTCCTCGATGGCCTCACCTCTGACGAAGCAATGTTCCGCTACCTGATGGACAACGCCGTTGCCAGCAAGCAGCAGCTTGGCCTCAGCGTCGGCGTGAGCCTCTCTGCCGCCCAGGTGGCGGCCCTGACCCACGACATCGTCTGGCTCGAAGAGCACGAGGTGAATGGCGAGAAGGTGCTGGTCCCTGTGCTTTACCTGGCCCAGGCCAACAACCGCCTCGCCCCCAACGGCGCGCTCATCCAGGGCAAGGACGTGGCGCTGATCTCCGGTGGTGAGCTGAGCAACCAGGGCACCCTGCGGGCCAGCAACAACCTCAGCGCCACCGCCGGCAATATCGCCAACAGCGGTCTGATAGAAGCAGGTAACCGCCTTGACCTGCTGGCCACCGACAGTATCCGTAACGCCCAGGGCGGCATCATCGCTGGGCGCGATGTCAGTGCCATCGCCCTCACTGGCGACATCATCAACGAACGTAGCCAGGGCTCGTTGCGCAATGTCGGCCCCACCACACGCCAGGACAGCGTCATGGATAACGCTGCCCGAATCGAAGCTGGCAACAATCTCAGCCTCTCGGCGGGTCGCGATCTCGTCAACATCGGCAGTGTGCTGAGTGCTGGTGGTAATGCCAGCCTGAGTGCGGGGCGAGATCTTCTCATCGCCTCCGCCACCGAAGTGGACTCCGCCGAAGGTCGCGCCAAGAAATCGCGCTGGACTGAAATCGACATCACTCAGCATGCCAGCGAGTTGCAGGTAGATGGCGATCTCGAAATCGAGGCCGGGCGCGATCTCGCAGTCATTGCCAGTCGTCTCGGCGCGGGGGGAGATATCGATCTGGCAGCCGGGCGTGATCTAGATATCGGTTCGGCAGCCAACGAGAGCCACTACGAATACCACTACAAGGGCGGTGGCAAGAAGCTCGATATCCAGAAGGACCAGGTCCGCCAGCTGGGCAGCGAAATCACCGCCGGTGGCGACCTGAGCGTCATCAGCGGCAACGACCTGAGCATCACCGCCAGCCGCCTCGAGGCAAGCGATGAAGCTTATCTCTATGCGGGCAACGACCTGAGCCTACTGGCCGCCGAAGACAGCGACTACAGCCTCTACGACAAGAAGAAAAAGGGCAGCTTCGGCAGTAAGAAGACCCAGCGCGATGAAGTCACCGATGTGCGCAACATCGGCAGCAGCATCACCACCGGTGGCGACCTCACCCTGGTCAGCGAAGGCGACCAGCGCTATCAGAAAGCCAAGCTGGAATCCGGCGCCGACCTGACCTTGGACAGCGGCGGCGAAATCGCCTTCGAGGCAGTGAAAGACCTGCACCAGGAAAGCCACGAGAAGAGCAAGGGCGACCTCGCCTGGGTCAGCACCAAGGGCAAGGGCACCACCGATGAAACCCTGCGTCAGAGCGAACTCGTCGCGCAGGGCGAAATCGCTATCAAGGCGGTGGACGGCCTGAAGGTCGATCTCAAGCACATCGACCAGAAGACCGTTAGTCAGACCATCGATGCCATGGTTCTGGCTGATCCGAATCTGGCTTGGATCAAGCAACTGGAACAGCGCGGGGATGTGGACTGGCAGCGGGTGAAGGAAGTCCACGACAGCTTCAAGTACAGCCATTCGGGAATCGGAGCCGGAGCTGCAATTGCCGTCGCAATTCTCGTTGCAGCTGCAACCTATGGGGCTGCGAGTGGGATGGTGGGAGGTGCCGTAAGTGCCACTGCTGGATCAGGTACGGCGATGGCAGCGGGTACCGCAACCACGACAACTGTTGCAGGTGTCGCCACTACTTCGACCGTAGCTGCTGGTTGGGGCAACGCGATGGCCGCAACAACGCTTTCTTCCGCTGCAGGAACGGGGGCGGCTAGCTTGGTCAGCAATCGCGGGGACTTGGGAGAGACACTGAAAGATGTGACAAGCAAGGACAGCCTGAAGGCATACGCCACTACTGCTCTAATCGCAGGGTTTAGTACCGGTGTAACGGACGGTTGGGGGCGCGAGTTGACGGCAGAGGGTAATTATAAGTTGATCGATTACGGCGATCGACTCAAAGCCTATATGGCAAATACGGCATTGAAAGGATTGTTAAACGGTGAGAACGAAGAGGCTTGGTTGAGCATAGCGTCGACTGGGGCGTTAATGGAGTTGTACCAGTACTCGGTAGGGCGAGATCCAGAAATTAGGCCGGGTATCGACAGGCCGGATGGTCCGAGAGCAATTCCACTGGAGGATGGTACGGTTCCTAATGTTCTGATGGGTGAAGTCGTACTAGAAGGAAAGAATATCGGGCTGAATTGGCCTTCTCTTGAGGCTTGTCAGGCTGTTTATTCAGTTTGTCACGGTACGTATGTTAGTGATGCTTTGAACAAGATCCCGGGGTTTAATTCTTTTGCCACATTGCATGATACTTGGATGAATCAGTTGGAAATTTATAAGGGGGGAGATATGTCGGTTTTGGAAAATTTGGGGAGTATGCCTCCTGCATTGTTTATTAACTATGGCGCGCTCTATGAGAAGTATCGTCTTTTGAACGATTCAGTGAGGAAAAATGAGGGTAAGTAGTTTGTGTTTGGCGTTTTTTTTAGTAGGTGCTTGCGCACCATCTAACTCTGCTTGGAGGGCCGGGATGGATGGTGCTATTGGTAGGGAATTTGGCTTGTATTTAGACCCTCATGGGTACTATGGGAGCCTTTGGTCACCGGTAAATAAGAATAGGGGGTTTGATAAGGTGACTGAAGAAGGAGGGGGGAGACGGTATTTCATTACTTGGATTAGAAGTTGCCAATATTCAATCCTTGTTTCGTCTGGTGGTGTGGTGAGGTCTTGGCGGTATGAGGTCAAAGATATAAAGGACTGCTATGTATTCTAGGGCTTGTGAGAAAAGGGGGTAGATTTATTTCCCCAGGGAAGAAAAGGGGTGCATATGATAAGAATCTTAATCGTATAGGTGACTAGATTCATGGATGAAGTCTTGAAAGATGAGGGGTGGAAAGTGGTCGGGAAAACAATCAGGCAGTTGATTTTTGAGTTGGAAACTTTTGGGGATAAGGATCTAGTGGTTGAAATATCGGCTGATGGGGGGGAGTGGGAAGTCAATTGGGTTGAGGGGAAGTGGTACGCGGACACGGCCACTTACTCAAAAGGATTTGCAAGAATTGGGGCTCTCTGAATTGGCTAATCAGCTTAAGGCACAGGCCGGTCGTGATGTGAATTTTATGATCTATGGATCTGCGGAAACCGCCAAGAGTCGTGGTGCAGGTATTTCTCTATCTAAGTGATATATGCTATGTCCAGTTATATTTTGTTTGGCGCTCGTGATGGTTCTATTTGTCAGGTAAGAGGGGTTGTTGAAGGGGTTTTTGGATTCGTTTTTGAAGAGCGGGAGAGCCTGTATCAAGGGGGAGTGTATTATGTGTATGGAGAAAGGAGTTCTGAGAATTTTGTTTTAAAGGAGAATGTTGATCCGTATGATGATGAGTCTCCAGAGGACGAATTTCCTAATCACAAGGTGCTGCTTTATATAAACTGCACCGAACGCGCGGCAGAGGTAATTAGAATGCTGGCAGGAGCGACAGGCATTGAATTGCTTAGGAATGAATGATTAAAGGACCGAAAAAGGGAACAGATTTATTTTTCCTACTCTAATCCTTTGAATAGAGAACACGTTCTTTTAAGTCTTCATGGAGGGAGAAACCATGCCCAGGGTGGGGCGGGTCCTGTTGGCAAACTACCGCATCACATTGTGCAGCGGGGCCACAACCGACAAGTCGTGTTTGCCGAGGACACTGATTTC